>JBDSSX010000088.1:0-7901 GCA_039928555.1 Nitrosospira sp.
TTTTGTTACCTGCTTTCAGTCATATCCTCCGGCTTGACCCACGTTTCGTATTGATCCGCTGTAACATGGCCCGACGCAATTGCGGCTTCTTTTAGCGTGGTGCCCTCGCGGTGTGCCTTCTTGGCAATCTCCGCGGCCTTGTTATAACCGGTGTGGGGAGCAAGTGCTGTCACCAGCATCAGAGAATTACGCATCAACTCGTCAATGTGTTCAACATTGGCGGTTATTCCACTCGCGCAATGATCGTTGAAACTCATCATTCCATCCGAAAGCAGGCGCACACTTTGTAGGAAGTTGTGAATAATCAGCGGCTTCATGACATTAAGCTCGAAATTTCCCATTGCTCCACCCATGTTAATCGCCACATCGTTGCCCATCACCTGGCAACACAGCATGGTTACTGCCTCCGATTGAGTTGGGTTTACCTTGCCCGGCATAATGGAACTGCCTGGTTCGTTTTCGGGGATTTGTAGTTCGCCGATACCGCAGCGGGGTCCGGAAGCAAGCCAGCGGATGTCGTTGGCGATTTTCATCAAGGATGCCGCCAGCGTTTTCAGTGCGCCGTGTGCATGAACCAGCGCATCGTTGGTAGCGAGTGCTTCAAACTTATTGAATGCCGTGATAAATGGCAATTCCATCAATCTTGCCAATTCCGCTGCTGTCCGGACAGCGAATTCGGGATGAGTATTCAAGCCGGTACCCACAGCTGTGCCGCCCATGGCCAGCTCATACAAATGCGGAAGCGATGCGTCCACATGCGCTAACCCATGATCCAGCTGCGAAACATACCCCGAGAATTCCTGCCCCAGCGTCAGCGGTGTCGCATCCTGCAAATGGGTGCGGCCGATTTTAACGATACCGGAAAATTCTTCCGCTTTGGCGGCAAGAGTCTGCCGTAGCGCACGAATGGCGGGCTTCAACTGATGATTGATAGAGCGCGTCGCCGCCACGTGCATGGCTGACGGAAATACATCATTGGACGACTGTCCCTTGTTCACATCATCATTGGGATGAATTTTGCATTCGATGCCCCGTCCGCCGCCGAGCAATTCGGAGGCGCGGTTCGCCAGCACCTCATTCATATTCATATTGGTCTGCGTTCCGGAGCCCGTCTGCCACACAATGAGGGGAAATTCCGCGTCATGACAACCTGCGAGCACCTCATCGGCAGCTTGAATGATGGCAGTGGCACTATTCGCATCGAGCAGACCCAGATCGCGATTTACGCTCGCCGCCGCCCGCTTTACCAGCGCTAGCGCGTGAAGTAATGCAACTGGCATAAGCTCGCCGGAAATTCTGAAATTCTGCAGGGAACGTTGCGTCTGCGCACCCCACAGCGCGGTGGCCGGCACTTGCACCAAGCCCATGGTGTCTTGTTCTTCGCGGTAGTTCATGGAGGTCTTCGGCTAAAGAAGCAAAAGGGACGGATCATATTCTGATACTGCAGCGCCAAAGCTATGATTGTCTTACCGATTGGAATCAGGTTTACTGCTTGAGGATAAGATGTGGTTTTTAATAGATCGCGTCGGCCACATGGGATTTGGGATCTTGGTCGACGATTCAACCCGCGTCTTCCCGAACTTGCTGTTTTACCATTACGGATATTCGTGCTGGCATTAGGTGACGGATCATTTCCAGATTTTCCGGGGAAGCGCGCCGGATATCGACCAAACCGTATAGCGCCGATAGCCTTAATTAATTGTCATGACGAAATGATTCTTCACTTGGCTCACCCGTCTCTTGATCGATCCAGCCGGATATGCCGATTTCGTCTTCCGCCTGCTCCAAGGTTTCCCCAGGTTCGTAATCCGATTCAGCGTTATATTCCATATCCTGAATGGCGTCGAGCAAAGTTGGAAAGGGGCCGAAAACCTTTTCGCTCTCGTTTTCATCATGCCAATAAAAACCATCGGGACGTTCGACAACACGTGTGTTGTCGTAGTCGCGTGACGTTTGTGGAATTGTATAAGCCATAACCACCCCCCACTACGATTTATCGGTTTGAATTAACGTTAATGTTAACCTTGTCCGCCAAATTTTACCAGCGCAAATATTCTCTGTGTAGAGAACATCACATGGGTGAGCTGGAAACAAAGCTTTGTCCAGGTTTAGCCCGAATGTTTCATAAATTCGCGTGATGATCGCGCAGGATCTTGTTTTGCAGGGAGATTTTGTGAAAGAGCGGCGTAGTTATTCATACGCCCGAATGAGCAAAATTTCCATACGAAACAAAAGATTAGCGAGGACGCGCGAATTTATGAAACATTCGGGTTAGAAGTGATTAACCCGAATCCGGCAAGTGACCGTTTTTTTTCAGTTTAGCGCCATGATCCGCCAACGCTTTCTACCTCAACGGACCTTCATTTTTATGATGAGTTTGCTACATGACTGATTCCAACGGTTACAACACATGGCAGCGTTGAAACGCCTCGGAATAGGCGTGCTCCAAAGCGTTGCACGGAGGGAGAGCCCGCGAAACGGGGATCGGGCGGCTGTAGGGGATAGCTTATGCGAGTGGAGTTTGCCATTGCAATAGAGATCAAAAACCCACCCGGTTCCTCAAGGGAAACCGGTCTCCATGCAATAAAACCTGCGGATTAGCCTATTATTCAGAAGCAGATAGGCTGATCCGCAGCGGCAATCGTCAAGCTTAAGAGCGCGATCCCGAAAGTGGAAACGGCCAGCTGGAAGCAGGGCTGGCCGTGCCAGGTGTATCCGTTGGCTTCCCCACTGTTTTCTTGGCGAGAGTCTTCTTCTCAGCCGCGGGTTTTTTGGCCGAAGCCTTTCCCCCCGTAGCCACCTTAGCTCCTGCTTTCGTGGTTTGAGCGGCTTTCTTGGCCGAAGCTTTTGCGGTTACCGGTTTTTTAGCTGGAGCGCTGGTTTTCTTTTCCGCCGGCTTCTTCGCTGCCGTTTTTTTGGTTGGAGTTTCTTTTTTTGCCGCCACTTTTTTTGCTGGAACCTCTTTCTTGGCCGGAGCTTTCGCAGCTGCCGTTTTTTTGGTTGAAGCCGTGACTTTTTTCTCCGCCTTCTTCTCGATTTTCTTTTCAGCCTTCTTCTCGGCTTTTTTCTCGGCCGGCTTCTTGATTGCTATTTTTTTAGCCGAGATTTCTTTTTTGGCCGCAGGCTTTTTTACTGTTGCGGACTTCTTGTCGGCAGGTTTCTTTGTTGCGGGTTTCTTGGTAGTTACCATTTCAACCTCCAGATAAAAGTTACAGGGGATTACAACTCACTACGTTTACTACACCTACCGCTACATGCACAATTACGGGTCAGCGGATAAATTGAGCCGCATTCACCCGATCAGGCGGCAGTTCGTTTTATGCAGCATGGCTTTTTCGGCCCTGTTTGCAACATAATCCTTAAGTGTGCCGAATCCAGGTCGATATCGTCTCCCCCATAACACTGATGTCAACCAAGTCATAGGGGTATGCGATTTGTGGAATCTGGTTGAAAGCATCATCGATGGATAAAAAGGCGCGGCGCATCGGATTTACTTCTTCGCCTTAATCCCAGCTTAGCGCCCCACCGGTCTGATACTCGGTAACGCGGGTTTCAAAAAAGTTCTTCTCCTTTTTTAGATCAATCATTTCCGACATCCATGGAAAAGGGTTGCTGGCCCCGGGATAGGGGATATCCAGACCGATCTGCTGGCAGCGGCGGTTTGCGATATAGCGCAAGTATTCCTTGAACATCGGCGCGTTCATTCCCAAAACTCCACGCGGCATGGTGTCCTCGGCATAACGGTATTCCAGTTCCACGGCTTTCCGCATCAGTGAACTGATTTCGTTGCGGAATTCTTTGGTCCATAGATGCGCATTTTCCATTTTGATCTGATTGATAACATCTATGCCGAAATTGCAGTGCATCGACTCATCCCGCAGGATGTACTGATATTGTTCCGCCGCTCCGGTCATTTTATTTTGTCTCCCCAGCGCCAGGATTTGCGTAAAACCCACATAGAAGAACAATCCTTCCATGATGCAAGCGAATACGATCAAGCTTCTTAGCAGTTTCTGATCCGCCTCGAGCGTGCCGGTCTTGAATTCCGGATCGGTAAGTGTGTCAATGAACGGAATCAGAAACTCGTCCTTTTCGCGGATTGACGTCACTTCATGATAGGCGTTGAAAATCTCCCCCTCGTTCAGCCCCAGCGATTCGACGATGTACTGATAAGCATGCGTATGAATCGCCTCTTCGAATGCCTGGCGCAACAGGTATTGACGGCATTCCGGATTGGTGATGTGGCGGTAGGTGCCGAGTACGATATTGTTGGCGGCCAGCGAATCAGCGGTAACAAAGAAACCCAGGTTACGTTTAACCAGGCGGCGTTCGTCCTCGGTCAGCCCATCGGGATCTTTCCAGAGCGCGATGTCGCGGCTCATATTGATTTCCTGCGGCATCCAGTGGTTGGCGCAAGCGGCAAGATACTTCTCCCATGCCCACTTGTATTTGAACGGCACAAGCTGGTTAACATCCGCCTTGCAATTGATAATGCGCTTATCTTCCGCCGACAAGCGGCGATTGGCATTGCCGGCGGCATAACGCTCACCCTCCTCGCCGTTTTCTGCTTCAATATCTTTGATACTGTCCGTCACGCAACTGGAAGCTTGCAGGTTAAGCCCGGATGCGGCGGCCATCTGTGCATCGCTAAATACTCCATTCATCCGCTGCACTCCTGATTGCACTGTCTCGTCTTCAAATGTCAGCATACCCTTCTCCTGTTATTTCCGATATCTCGCAAATTATTGACATGACTCGCACTCGGGGTTATCAATGGCGCAACTCATCGCAGTCATGTTTCCCTCCGCGGGTACCGCGTTCAAGGTGCCCGCTTCAACGGTGGACTTCTCCGCCGAAGTTGCTCCCAGCGAACGCAAATAATAGGTGGTTTTCAGACCGCGCAGCCAAGCCAACTTATAGGTTTCATCCAGTTTCTTGCCGGAAACGCCCGCTATATAAATGTTGAGCGATTGCGCCTGATCAATCCATTTCTGCCGCCGTGACGCCGCTTCGATCAACCACTGGGGATCGATCTCGAAGGCAGTGGCGTAAAGTCTGCGAATATCAGCCGGCACCCGGTCTATCTTGCTTAAGGCGCCATCAAAATACTTGAGATCGGAAATCATGACTTCATCCCAGAGCCCGAGTTTCTTCAAGTCGTTTACCAGGTGTTCGCCAGCCATGGTGAACTCCCCCGACAAATTGGATTTGACGTAAAGATTCTGAAAAGTCGGTTCGATGCTGGCGGATACGCCGATGATGTTGGAAATGGTGGCGGTCGGTGCAATTGCAAGGCAGTTGGAATTACGCATGCCATGTTTTTTTATGCGTTCACGCAACGCGTCCCATTCCAGTGTAGCCGACATGTCCACGTCGACATAGCCCCCCCGCTCCTCACGCAATAGATCGAGCGTGTCCTGAGGCAGGATGCCGCGATCCCACAGACTTCCGCGATAAGAAGCATAACGGCCGCGTTCCTCGGCCAATTCGGTAGAGGCCCAATAGGCATGGTAGGCGACCGCTTCCATTGCATGGTCGGCAAACTCCACCGCCTCCTGCGAGGCGTAGGGGACGCGCAGCCTATGCAGGCAATCCTGGAAACCCATAATACCCAGCCCCACCGGACGGTGCCTGAGGTTTGAATTGCGTGCCTTGGCGACGGCATAGAAATTGATGTCGATTACGTTGTCCAGCATGCGCATGGCGGTGCTGATAGTGCGCTTGAGCTTGCCGGTGTCAAGCTCCCCTTCATTGATGTGGGCCGCCAGGTTGACCGAGCCCAGATTGCATACCGCGATTTCATGATCATTGGTATTCAGTGTTATCTCCGTACAGAGATTGGAGCTATGCACCACACCGACGTGGTTTTGCGGTGAACGGATATTGCATGGGTCCTTGAAAGTGATCCATGGGTGTCCGGTTTCAAACAGCATGCTGAGCATTTTGCGCCATAACTGGTGCGCGGGAATTTTCTTGTGCAGACTCAGCTCGCCGCGCGCGACCTTTTCCTCGTAGGAGAGGTAGGCCTGCTCAAATTGCTTGCCAAACTTTTCATGCAGGTCAGGCACGTCGGATGGTGAAAAAAGCGTCCATTCGCCTCCCTCCATTACCCGCTTCATAAAGAGATCCGGAACCCAGGTGGCGGTATTCATATCATGGGTGCGGCGGCGGTCATCGCCGGTGTTTTTGCGCAACTCCAGAAATTCCTCAATATCCAGATGCCATGATTCCAGATAAGAGCAAACCGCGCCTTTACGCTTGCCGCCCTGATTCACCGCCACCGCGGTATCGGACACCACTTTGAGGAACGGCACCACGCCTTGTGATTTTCCATTGGTACCCTTGATGCGCGAACCCATCGCCCGCACTGGCGTCCAATCATTACCAAGTCCCCCGGCATACTTGGCAAGCAGGGCGTTTTCCTTGATTGCTTCGTAAATGCCGTCGAGATTATCCGCCACAGTGGTGAGATAACATGAGGATAACTGCGAGCGGCGGGTGCCTGAATTAAACAAGGTCGGGGTAGAACTCATGAAATCGAAATTTGACAGCACGTGGTAGAACTCTATGGCGCGTGCCTCGCGGTCAACTTCGTTCAGCGCAAGCCCCATCGCCACACGCATGAAGAATGCCTGCGGCAACTCGATGCGCCGGTCCTGTACATGCAGAAAATAACGGTCATACAAGGTCTGTAAACCGAGATAACCAAATTTGAGGTCGCGGCCGGCATCCAGTGTTTTAGCCAAACGTGGCAGGTCAAACTGCGCCAGACGCTCATCCAGCAACTCAGCCTCGATGCCACGTTTAATGAAATCAGGGAAATAGTCTGCGTAGCGATCCACCATGTCCTGCTGTATGACTTCTTCGCCCAGCACCTCGAAACGAATGGTATGCAACAACAGGCGCGCGGTGACGTAACTGTAGGCGGGTTCCTTCTCGATTAATGCACGCGCCGACAGGACGACCGATTTTCTCACCTCCTCCACTGGCACCCCGTCGTACAGGTCTTTCAACGTAGCCTTAAGTATCAGTGTGGCGTTCACCACCTCACCCAAATCCGCGCAGGAAGTTTCGATCAGCGTCAGCAGTTGCGCCGTGTCAAGCGGTGTTTTGTGCCCATTTTCCAGCACATTCAGAATACTGGCCGGCACTTCCACTACTGCCATTTCCTTCTGCTTTGCCCGCTTGCGCGCACGATCCTCGCGATAAAGCACATAAGAGCGCGCCACATCGTGCTCACCGGAGCGCATCAATGCCAGCTCCACCTGATCCTGGATATCCTCGATATGAAAAGTCCCGCCAGCGGGTTGGCGGCGAATCAATGCATTCACCACGTCATCGGTGAGTCGCGCCACCACTTCGCGTACCCTGGCGGAAGCCACACCTTGACCGCCATTAACGGCAATGAATGCTTTTGTCATCGCAATGGAAATCTTGTTCGGCTCGAATGCGACGACGGAGCCATTGCGGCGAATGATCTTGTATTGGGAATAGCGAGAATCCGGCGTGGAAAGGGGTGAAGAAAAATCGTACCCGGGTACTGCCGGGTGGGTTGTATTGTCTGTTACAAGCTGCATATTGGATTCTCCTCATCGGTACGGGAAACCTGCGCTTTCCCATTGACTGAAGTTGGATGCTGTGGCGCTACCAAACCACTACATCTAGTATTCTTGGCCAGCACAGTTTACTACTACTAGTGCGTCGCACCATAGTGCAATATTTTTCGATGTGTGTCAAAATTTTTCTCGAAATTCTCGTGGATGACGCTTGCCATGAAAGAAAATAAACCGCCGAATTTATAAGCGGCAGGCTTCTCTCCGTCAGTTCATAGGTCTGCGCCGGCACGCCGCATGAACCTGGGCCATCAGGCGCGGCGCGATATTGGCGTTCGATTGAGGGGC
>JBDSSX010000089.1:0-4092 GCA_039928555.1 Nitrosospira sp.
ATAAGCGAGATAATGCCGATTATATTGCCCTCGCTGACAGCAAGCCCATAGATAGGATCAAAAACCGTCTTCATGACGTATAAAGGACTCGTACCAATGTCGCCGTAGACCACTCCCAGCGCGGCCAGGCTTAGTACACCCAGTGACTGATGGCCCGCAGTTGTTTTCGGCCCAGCGTTTTGGCTGGTCATGATCCCAAATCCGGCAGTTGGAGCGAACTCAACAGAAAAGTGAAGTTCAGATGGGCCAGAAAGTCAGTGCGAGTCATGACGCTGAGCTGAAAAATGAGTGAAAAATGAGCGGGAACTGTCGAATTTAGGATGCAGATACATCGAAGCGGCGCATAGTTTATCTAATGGCGGAACGGTGGTGGGTAAGAGATTCATCCGTTAAGCGGAGAGCCGCGCAAATTACCAGTTCTCTCTACTTCAAGACGAAGTACGATAAGCGTTATATTGGAACGCTCTTTTATCGCGGCTTAATATACTGAATGATTCGTTTGTATACCTGCGGAAATGGGTTAATAACCGCTTCCGGATGAACCGGATAGCATTTTAACCCATTGTACACGACCTGAATGCTGACAGCACAAAGTGCTCGTCAACCGTCGCGTGCAGAAAAGCACGGTACCATTCTTGCCTTCGGCCGTATCGTCAGTATTGACCTGCATGAGAAAGATTTCCCTATCGATGATGAATACGCACCTTTTCTGTGTGTGACTTACCGTACCGACCATAGTTAATCCTCGCCCTTATCCTTTAACTCACCGCAGTGCCTGGAACCCATCTATCAGGATTTGAATCGGAAAATTTCATGCCTTCAGAAAAACCCCTCGTTCTTATCACCGGTTCAGAAGGCCGGGTCGGCACAGGAATTGCGGCAGCACTGGGTGAGGACTATACGATTGTCGGTTTCGAGCAGAAATGTGACGATAACCACAATTGCATTACCGTTGACATCTCCTCCGACGAAGCAATGTCCAGAGCAAGCGAGCAGTTGCGGCAGCGTTACGGGCAGAGGATTGCATCCGTCATTCATCTGGCTGCCTTTTATGATTTCTCCGATGAACCCAATCCTTTGTACGATAAAGTCAATGTTCAGGGAACCCAGCGCCTGCTGAAGGCGCTGCAGCCGTTTGAGGTCGAGCAGTTCCTATACGCAAGCACCATGCTGGTGCACGCACCGACCAAGCCGGGTTTGCCGATCAACGAGGAAGGACCGCTGGAGCCTAAATGGCCCTATCCGCAATCGAAGGTGGCGGCGGAAAATGAGGTTCGTATCCACCACGGGCGCATACCGATAGTGATATTCCGCCTGGCCGGAGTCTACACCGATTGGGGTGAAGTGCCATCGCTGGCTACCCAGATTCAGCGCATCTATGAGCGGCAGATGCAGAGCCATGTATTTCCCGGCAACATATCGCACGGACAGTCATTCGTGCATCTGGATGACGTGGCACGCGCGTTTCGCCAAGCAGTCGAGCGGCGTGCGGACTTGCCTGACGAAGTTACAATGCTGATTGGCGACCCGGTCACGGAAAGCTATGAAGAACTACAGAATTTGATGGGTCAACTGATTCATGGTGAAGCCTGGAGCACACATCAGGTTCCCAAGACGGTTGCGGTTGCTGGCGCATGGTTGCAGAACAGAATGGAGGATGTCGTCCCCGATGTTATTGATCGTGGGATCGAACCCTTCGTCAAACCGTTCATGGTGGCCTTGTCGGACGATCATTTCGAACTGGATATTTCGCGCGCCAGGAAGCTGTTGAATTGGCGGCCCAGGCATACGCTGCGTGAAACGTTGCCAAAAATTATCGGCCATCTAAAACGTAGCCCGGGGGCATGGTACAAGCGCAACAAAATTCCTCTGCCACTGTGGCTGGAAGACATCGAAGATAGCCCCTATCCGAGCGCGGCGCTAATTGGCGACAACCGTAAACAGGAACATAGCGAGCATTTGCAAACCCTATGGTGCCATTTTGCCAACGTAGCACTGGGATTGTGGCTGATATCGAGTCCGTTCATCTTCGGGCTGGCGGAATCCTGGATGGTATCCGAGGAACTCACCACGCCCACACAGCGCGGGCTGGCGCTGTCATCCACGTGGATGACAGCGAGTGATGTCACTACGGGTTCGCTGATCGTGATTTTTGGTTTGCTGTCGTTATCACGCGATTACGGCTGGGCGCGCTGGATCACAGCGCTTCTGGGTGGTTGGCTGTTGTTCGCTCCGCTCATTTTCTGGACCTCGAGCGCGGCAGCGTACGCTAACGACACCCTTGTTGGGGCGCTCGTCATCCTTTTTGCGGTAGGCGTGCCGCCGGCACCCGGCGTCAGCCCGATTGCCCGGATGACAGGACCGGATGCGCCACCAGGCTGGAACAGCAATCCGTCTACAATGACTCAACGAATTGCGGTGGTGGCGCTTGCGTTTGTGGGTCTGTTTCTCTCACGTTATATGGCCGCGTTTCAGTTGGGCCATATTGACAATGCCTGGGATCCGTTCTTTGACGACGGGACCGTGCGCATTGTTACCTCCGAAGTATCCGAGGCATGGCCAGTCGCGGATGCGGGTCTGGGCGCCACAGTCTATGTGCTGGAAATTGTCACGGGTATCATCGGCGACAAACGGCGCTGGCGCACAATGCCATGGATGGTGCTGTTCTTCGGAATATTGATTGTGCCGCTGGGCGTGGTCAGTATTTACTTCATTATTATCCAACCCATTGTAATCGGCACCTGGTGCACACCGTGCCTGATTGCCTCGCTAGCCATGCTGTTGCAGATCCCCTATTCGCTCGATGAGATCCTGGCAACGCTACAGTTTATGAAAGACCGGCGACAAAAGGGAAAATCGTTATGGCATGTATTGTGGCACGGAGATACCATGGAAAACGGCGGCACCGATGAGTCAGGCAGCTTTGACGCGCCGCCCATGACGGTGCTGCGAGAGATACTACGCAGCGGTGTTATCTTTATGTGGACTATGTGGATCAGTGTTGCCATTGGCATCGCGCTGATGCTCACGCGTGTGATTTTCGATACCGAGGGCGCGGCTGCGGACAGCGATCATGTGATCGGTGCGCTAGTGGTTACATTCTCGATCATGGCGATGAGCGAAGTGGCGCAACCGTTGCGCTTTGTCAATATTTTATTTGGCGCATGGCTGATTGCGGCACCCTGGCTGTTAACGGGATATTCCGGCCTGGCGGGTGCGGCAAATGTTGTTGCCGGCGTACTATTGATTCTGCTCGCATTGCCACTTGGCCCGATCCACAACCATTATGGCGCATGGGATCGATGGATGTCGATCAGTCTGGTCAAGAAACACTGAACCTGAATCCGGTAGTTGACCGCTCATTCATGAGTTTAGTTCTATGATATAAATATTTTCTGTGTCATTTGAGGCTCACCTTTTGGGTGAGTCCGCGACAGGGCGGGATCGCACGGTTTTTATGGTGCATGGCGACGTTGCAACGCCTTGAAATGGAATAACCATTTCGCGTTGTTGCGCCTTGCCCTACACCCCAAAAACCGCACACTCCACCCTGTCCAACTACCGGATTTAGGCTGAATGGATTGCACCAGCGCGCAACGCGAGAGCAATTGCGAACAAAACTACAACATATCCGGAGAAATACTGGTGTGCAAGACCACCTCGGCAACATTTCCCTTCTTTTTGTTACTAAACCACCATATTGCGCCTTTCCGGACGCTCCACTCCATAGGGTCGCCTGACATGAGGAAGGCCGCGACTTCTCCGAGTGTCGGCTGATGACCCACCACGACTACTGCGCCTTTGGCATCTGGCCAATCTGCGGCGGCGAGAATTGCTTTCGCCGAGGCACCCGGCCCAATTGCCCTGATGGTTTCGAAATTGCCGTCAAGCGCCGTCGCGGTCTGCTGGGTACGCCTGGTGGGACTGACTATAATGCGCGTGTTTTTCGGCAATCTTGGCTTAAGCCATTCAGCCATGACGCGCGCTTGCTTTAAACCCTTTTCCGTGAGTTCTCGCGCGCTATCGGGTACACCATCCTCAGCTTCGGCGTGACGCCATAGAATGAGCTCCATGTTCTCTCTCCCCTAGTAA
>JBDSSX010000090.1:0-1712 GCA_039928555.1 Nitrosospira sp.
ATCCCCCCGGATTGTATAGGCGGGATTACAGAAGAGGCGGTATCTTCTTTGGCAACTGATTGCGTGTGCATAATTCCCAATCCTCCATAAGTCCGTCGCGGTGTTCCTGCGCCCATTCAAGCACCAGTACCAGCGCCCGCCGCGACATTTTTCCTTCCAGTACTCTCAACGTGCGTATGTCGATCGCTACTTGATCTCCCGCATATCTCGCGTGAAAATGCGGCGGCGCGTGATCGCGCCAAAACATCTGAATTATAATCCCATAAAACATGCTTATGGTTGGCATGGGTTCTATCTCCTGTTTTCTATATATTTAAGCTGCATCTTCCATATGTCTCAGTACTGGTAGGTCGGGTTAGTGTAGCGTAACCCGACAATTTAATTCTAAAATCGAAATCCAGATCCCATTATTCGCTGGCGTTTGCGTCCATAAAGATGAAAAAGATTGAATATCCGCAATCTATGTTCTTCTGAAGCCTTTCTGCGCTAACCGACCTATCGCTGCTGCTTGAATGTGAGCGCGTTGATTTCAAAAATCGGCACCAAGATAATTGACTGAGAACCCACGCCAGAGCTTCATCTGTGCGTACTCATCACTGTTTTAACTGGACACTACTGTGATCTTCCATCTTTCTTTTTGCGAGGAAGCAAGCGCTTATGCAGCGTCCGCCAATTTCCGGCACCGTTAGCAGTTCCTCCAACCTGGACCTGTTTGCGCTTATTATCCGGCGAGAAAATAATATAAACCTCGTCATTCCGGGCTTGACCCGGAATCCAGTCCAAGCCAACAATGAGTGGTGTGCTTTACGTGCCACTAGTAACACTTGCTTGTTCAGATAGTATACGGTAAATTACCGTATACGGCTATTTACCGTATACTTAGGAGATTGTCATGCCTGTTGCTGCTCGATTTGAGTTGAAGATGGATGCAGAAGAAAAAGATGTTGTTTCTCGCGCTGCTGCCTTAATGGGCACCACGATGGCCGCGTTCGTGCGCACGGCGGCTAAAGAGAAAGCGCGCGAACTGTTAGATCGAGAATCCCGCATCACGATGACAGCGCGGGATTTCCAAGCATTCACGGCGGCACTCGATGAGGCATTCATGCCCAATGCAGCCTTGCAAAATGCAATGAGCGCCGCTCGAAAGGTTAAGCGTGCTTGAAGAGCAATTTCTCGATCCAAACCACCATGACCGTCAGGCTTTCACCTCTGGTGTCGGCGAGCTTGACGAATACCTTCGGCGCTTTGCGGTTCAGCAGAGCAAGAAGGGCATTGCCGTCGTGCGGGTATTGGTCGACACCGACGCCCCCCGTACCATACTCGGCTACTACAGTTTGAGCGCCGCTCAGATCGATGCCGTCCAGCTAGATGAGCGTACACAGCAAAAGCTGCCACGCTATCCGGTACCCTGCTTTCGTATGGGACGGTTGGCTGCGCATTCGGCGCATCACGGCCGCGGCTTGGGGCGACTCTTGGTTGGTTGCGCGGTTGGGCGGTGCCTGGAAGCCCGGAGGCACGTAGCCGCGTACGCGCTTGTGGTTGATGCGAAGGGAGAGAAAGCCAAGGCGTTTTACGAGCATTACGGATTTACGGCATGCCGTGATAACCCTATGACCTTGTATCTGCCGCTTGGTGTATGAGTCAAGCGGCACTTTCCGGGCGGCAGATAAGACGCCATTTGCGTGCTCTAATTTCTGGGCCTCATGGAAAAG
>JBDSSX010000091.1:0-5341 GCA_039928555.1 Nitrosospira sp.
GCCAGACGCTCCCTGAAGTATCGCAGCAGATCGGCCTGTGCCTTGCCGTGCAAACTCAGCCCCGGCTCATCCAGCAGTAGAATAATCTTCGTCTGATTTCGCTTCTTCACCTGCGAGAACAGCGCAAGAAACGAGAAGAACCACACGAAACCCGTGCTGCGATCATCGAACGGAACCGTCACGTCATGAAGCTTGTTTAAAATACGCGTCCGGAAAATGCGGCCGCTGCTGAAGGGAGGCGGATCGCCCGGCAGCGCATGGTCGAGCCGGAAAATTACCTTGAGGAACTTGTTCTGGCTCCAATAACGGAACATTTCAGCCGAAATCTTGTTGGAGGCGCCTTCAAAGCGCGAAACCAGGCTCTCGAAATCCTGGATCGAGGCAACCTGTTCAACCGTTGTGGAGGCCATGTCGCAGAGTGCGATGAACACCTGGTCGGCGGATTGGAGCGTATTACTCGATTCCCTCTGCCGAATCTGCTCAAGACTGACTTGTCCTTGCATCCGCTGATACTGGGAGAACAGCATGAATTTCGGCAAATCCAGCAGCTTCACGATACCTTGGGAAACCGAGTCTTGGGGAAAATCCTGATCGATTTGCTGAATGCAATGCATCCGCCCTGGCGATGTTTCATGAACCGATTCCATTTTCGCCTTCAGCTCGGCGATTGTCCGGACCGCACCGATCTGCGCCTTCTCATCATCATGAAAGCCGCTGGTATCGATAAGATGTTGAACAACGGCGGCTTCATCGAACCTGATCGTCCAGCAGGTCTGATTGCCGTAGTCTTTCTGCACCACAACCTCGTCGCTCGCCAGCGCCCCGGCTCCAAACGTATCGGCGACCCTTTGTTTTTCAGCCGGATCGATCGTCCACCATGTCGTGATTACGGTCGCGTCTTTGCCTTCGTGGCGTTCTTCGTAGTCCGATAAATGGCGGCGCGGGTAGTCTTTTTGCCGGTCAAACTTTGCGTCATCGAAGATTGGATTGAGCCGATGGAGTGCCGTCAACAGAGTGGTCTTGCCCGATTCATTCTTCCCGACAAAGCAGGTTATGTGCTCATCAAGGCTGAATTCATCAGAATCGTCAATACTTCGGAAATTCTGAATTCGTGCACGCACCAGTTTCATGTAAGCTCCTCCACGCAAATGACAATTGTAGACATATACGCGACGTTAGTCAGCTATGGATTTGTGACGTCGAGGAGTTTAATAGGCATTTATCGGCTCTGGCAGGCCCTAACGCACCAAATCTTTACGAAAACTCTTTAATCCTTTGGCATAGCGATGATAACGCAATGCGACAAGTTCATGCAGGGCACCAGGCAGGCGGCGCCAACGGGCGTCAGGTAGAGTGGCGCGCGCACGAAGAAGAATTAGCGTCTCATCAAGACGATGAATATTCTGCTTACTGTCTGGAAAACAATCAGCGAACTTTAGCAAGCGCGTGCGCGCCGCTTCAAAGCGGAGAACTTGCGGACCAAAAATCATGGCACAGGTCTTGTTACGGTTTCCACCGCGACGTGGTACGCCGATCTGATTGGCGTCATGCTGACGATAAGCAATTAGTGGCGTCCGCAGCGCGGCAAGATGTGATGTGGCGCCAATCAGCATTGCGATCCAAGCGTCATGCACCCATATGTCAGAAATGGGTAGCACGAGATTTCGATAATCTGAGCGAAAAGCCATGGTTGCGCCAGTAACCACAAAATGCTTAAGTAGTACTGAAAACGCATCACGAGTGGCGACCTGATTCTGTTCTTTTGCAATGAACCGCACAGCTTTCCACAGTCGCGGCCCGAACAAACGCAAATCCTGATCAACCACATCGGCATCGGTAAAGACAGCACCTACTTCAGGATCATTGATGAAACGCTCTTCGATTACAGCAATCTTTTGCTCATACCAGACATCATCTTGGTCGCACAGAAAGATGATATCACCCTGGCAAGCTCGTATAGCCGTCTCGAAGTTTCGTGTCGAACCCAAGCGCTCGCTGTTTATCTGGAACCGTATGGGAAAGGGTGCGTGCCTGGCAAAATCCCGCACAATGGTTGGCGTTGTATCAACCGAGGCGTCATCGAAGATAACCAACTCATCCGGGAGTCGGGTCTGACGAGCAATACTGTTGAGCTGCTCGGCAATGTAGCGCTCGCCGTTATAACTAGCCAAAGCGATAGACAGGGACAACCGCGTACTCATTGGGTTTTGCCACCAGGTTCGCAAATCATCATCAATTCCTCACCACGATCTGACCCTGCCTGGAGCAACAACCACTCAACCCATTGCATGACTTTGGACCAGTGGTACACGATCCAGGAGTGGTGGCTGCCCCAAACATGGCGCCGGGTATGCTGGATGTCACGGCTTGCGCGGAATAGCCCGTCAGCGTCGCGTATCGTCGAAGTGAGGTGGCATACGATAAGACCAGCCTCTTCAGCAACGCGCCGAAGTGAAACTGGATTAAAAAGATGCAGATGCCGGGGAGGATCCAGATTAAGCCAATTCGCTCCAAACCATCTGTGGCCCCAACTCTCAGTATTCGGCGTTATGACGACGAGCCTGCCATCAAGACTGAGAACACGCCTACACTCGCGCAGCAGATCAATAGGATCATGTACGTGTTCGATAACGTGGCTGCAGACGATCGCATCGAATTGCCGGTCGGGAAAATACTGACCTTCCAAGCTACCGACATGCACTGTCAGGCCACGGGTAGCTACGACTGCCACCGCTACAGGGTCCAGATCAAGCCCTTCCACTTGCCAGCCGAGCTTCTGAAGAAACTCTAGCTGGTCACCATTCCCACAACCGATTTCGAGCAACCGACCACCGGATTTACATCGTAGGTACATCGCTTTGAAATCAAATGCTGCCTTGCGGAGTGGTTGAAAGTGCACTATCAAGCCGGCAAGCTTTTCTAGGACCGATGCCTGATTCATGGCTTGGTATCTGAGGGCTAAGTAACCATCATGCTGCGCCAACAGGAATGCACGCTTGATCTGCTTGAAAATACTATTGCGCTTCTTGGGCGCTTGGACATTTTCGTCTTTGTGAGTATAGTAGTTGCGGTAAGCCTTACCAATGTCCTTCTTCGTAGGCATGGGATCCAACCAGAGGAGGCCGCAGTCTGCATTGGGGCACTGCTTGAGAGTCCATCTCCCGGGTGCGCCGAACAGGCGATCCTCACAATCTCGATAAAGTACCTTGCCGTGACTACCACATAGATAACATATAGGTTTATCCTCGGTGCTAATCGAGTCCTTTTGCATTATATATTTCATTCAACAGTGTCCGATAATAAAGAGCAGTGAATTTTCAAATGTAGTTACTAAACTCACGGCTTCTAGCTGTTTAGTGATTAATTCAGTTATACCAATGAAGAAAGTAAGAACGCACGGTTTTTAGCTTATCGTAAAGAACACTGGTTTTTATCTCTAGACACGAGCAGCCCATTTTCTTTTTGCCAAGTGATCCCAATTGCGGTGATGCTAAGAAGTAGATAAAGGATTTTCGTCTCGTGAACGATTAGGCTCGTTAGTCCTGACAAAAAAACAAAACACACTAAAATTGCTCCTAAGATAGTTAACTGGTGTGCTCTTAGATTTTGAAACCAGCTCCACAAGAGAAAGGCAAAGGCCAGGATACCGACTGCCCCGACATGCATCCCAATATCAACCCAGTCGTTGTGATAATGGAAATCGCGAGTAGCCTTAACGAATTTTGGCAAATCCTTATAAAGTCCGCCCTTGTAGGTCAGAACAGTTTCATCAAAATAGCTTTGCGCCATGCCCGTGCCATGACCGAAGATAGGTCGTTGGGTAATTCCATGCAGGCCAACATCCCAGATAGCAAAGCGGTACCCCAAGCTGGTATCGTATTTTTTTTGTTGAGTGAGTTCAATATCATGTCGAACTTGGATTAATCTTTCTTGAAAGTTCTCGCTACTGTATGCAATAACTAATATAACAACGATTAATGTTGCAGAAACACTAAGAAGCGTTCTAATCCGTGTTTTGTAGAGCATAAAGATCAAAGGTACTATCGTGAAAAGTGTAGTATAAAGAGCAGCACGTGCGTGCTGATTAAATTGAATGAACAGCAAAAAAACTGCCAGAAGCCATAACAATGATCTTACTTTCTTATTGCTGCTGGTACCTGCGATGTAAAGCGCCAGTATGGCGCCAATGCCGAGCATCAACGAAAAATCTAAGTAGGCCATGTGAAGTGGTGGAATGCCTTGTACTCCCACAATGACCCACTGGTAGATCCCTATGAGTAATACGCTGAAATATCCTACAAGCAATCCACTGATCGCCCAGGATAACCGTTCTTTATTCAAGAGAGATAAGTAAGGTATAAAAACCAGAAATGCGAAATATCTCCTCCAGATCCTAAACCCAGACTTAAGATCATCACTCCAAAGTATTCCCAGTGCCACCACAATACACAAAATGAGCGTGGCCAACACGAAGGGTTCTTTAATCATATCCCTAAGTCTGGCCAAGCTACCGTCCAAAATCCAGGCCAGGATCAGAAGGTGGTACGCATAGAAACTCAGCCCTTTACTCCATAAGGCGATACCAAAAAAAAATAGCGCGGATTTCGCCAGCACATCGCGCCAATTAAAAGCGCCTTGCGTCTGGCTGGGTGAGCTGGCGGGGGTTTGGTGAATCCGGTCTTCCGGACTGCGGACTTCGGATTCAAAGCTCATATTTGCTTGAGCTTCCCGTTCTCATTCGGGTTTACAGCGATATGCAAATTTGAGTTTGTAGGGAAATACGGGAAGGGGTGCCGAAACAGGGATGCCATAAGTAAAAAATATGCGATCTATGCGATGCCCGGCATTGTATATGAATATGCGTTACGCAATATAGCCGCTCGCATGTTTATATGGTAGCGCGCATCTATCGTACTGACGTATACTCCTTCAACCGGTGTGGCCGTTATGTTCACAACGTTGCATGGCTCATGCCTAACGCCGGTTCGGTCAGTCAGGGGATTCCGCTAAAGGCTGGCGTTTTGGTGTTACCACGATGAAAAAGAGTAAACGGCCAGCAACCATGCTATATCCCATTGGACTTCTTATCGGCTGATGCCGGATTAAGCGATGCCATCCGGCCCCGCTTCAGCGTTGTTCGGGATGTTAGCACCGGTGTGCCGGGTGAGTGAAAGGCGCTTCGGGGTCAAATGGCCGAAATCGAAATTTCGTGGACATTGCGTAATGCTTCAGGCAATGATGCAGATCAATCCCTCAAAGTTTTCTCCAGAATCCCGTATCTCCACACTACATAAGGTTCTCGGGGCTGATTAACGGATTAGAATAACGCTCCCAACACATG
>JBDSSX010000092.1:0-3028 GCA_039928555.1 Nitrosospira sp.
ATTTTATGTTGCCCATTGTTTTTTTAATTTAAAGGAAAATCCATGAAAAAATTGCTTATTGCCCTTGCCACAATGTTGGCGTTTACCGGCGCTGCTCACGCAGTCGTCAACATCAACACCGCTACCCCGGAGGAACTTCAGACTCTCCCTGGAATTACTCCCGCCAGAGCCAAGGCGATCATTGAATATCGCACGAAAGCTGGTGCGTTCAGGTCGACGGACGATTTGGAAAAGGTCGATGACAAGATTGACATGCGCGACCTCCGCAAGAATATTTCGATCACCGGCCCCACCCAGATTCACAAAGAAAACAAGCCAGCAGCCAAGTAAGAGAAAAAGCGCACGGGTTGCCCGGAGCTCTATTAACGGAGCTCTGAATGGGCATTCCGTGCAGTGACCCTCTCGGGCCAGTGCTTTGCGGGCGCTCTGCCTTGTCAGGCGATCTTTGCATTGATCGAAGAGCGTCGACCATTCGTGCTTTCGCCGCCCCTTTCCTTATCGCCTATAGGGCATCCTGTTCTTCAGAATCCGCTATCGGCCACCGTCTCACGCCTATTGATGAATGCGGAGCGTTATTCAGAGGCGTCCTAACCCGGATGTTTCATAAATTCGCGTGATGATTGCGCAGGCCAGCGAGGGCGCGCGTTAATTTATGAAAATATTCGGGCTAAACTCTCGTTCCCCCTCGCTCTCGTTCTCTCCCGAGCACTGATCCGGTCAAGCTCCAAGCCCTGTCCCTGCGTGAAGCAGACACGGTTGACTGGTTTCACTCTTTCCGCAAAAAAGTACACAGAAGATGACGTCCGTCAGGTTCTTATTTCCTGAGGCGCCCTATCATTCGCTATCGGATATGAGAATCCGATTATCTTTAATTGCCGAATTCATGGTTACCGCACCGTAATGCAGCTTGCATGAGCCGAATCCGATGATCTTCCCATTCGAACTTTCGTTTGCCGCTGGTGGCGGCGGTCAATCGCGTCGAGGTCTGAGGGGATTGACTCGCCTGGCCCTGGGTCAGAAATCAATAACCAATAAAATTCGATAAACTATGGAGGAAAATTGAATGAAACAGTTCTTCGACAAGACGCGGCTGTCTATCAGCGGTGCTGCCGCTTCCTTCGTCATTGTCATGGCGACGGTTGCGCCGCAGGCTTCGGCTCAGGATGCCAGAGCCGAAGCTTTGGAACGTTCACTCAAGCAATTGGAAGTCAGTATGCAAGCCATTCGGAGTGAACTGAACCAGCTAAAATCTGAATCCGCCCGGGATACGCACAAGCTTATGAAAATAGAAGAAAAGTCCACTTCGATGGAGAAACGGCAAGCTGCGGAAGCGCGGAAGGTTACGAAGATTGAAGAGGCTGCGGCATCGGGGGAAAAACGTCCAGGCGGCAAATCGCATATGCTGTTTTTTCGTGGCGGTTTTGCGCACAGCAATGAGTTCCGTAACGGCGTATCCATACAAAGTGGCGGTCTCGGCGGTGCCGGAGGGCAGGCGGATAGAGATGCATGGTATATCGGAGCCGGTTTTGACTTTAACCTGACAAACGATGCCTGGGGTTTGATGCCAAAAACGAGTGTCATGTCTGAGGTGATGTTCGAATACAAGGAATACGGCTCCAAAGTACGAGGCAACGCGCTTCCCGCTCCTGGAGCTGGCGTAAATGTCAGTCAGTTTACGCTGACGGCAGCGCCGAAAATCAAATTTCTGGAGGGCTACCGATTCAGACCCTGGATTATCCCCGCAGGTCTAGGTATCCATGTGATCAGCCCTCCGTCCGAGTCCATTACGGTATTGATTCCTGGAGTCATGTTTGGTGCCGGTGCCGATTATCGAATCTGGAAAGATTTCTTTGTCGGCGTTGATGCCCGTTATCACTTGACCAGTGGCAGAACCGACGGCATCAAGATCGATGGCGTGACTGCCGGTGGTTACCTTGGAGTCGGCTTCTAAAGATGGTAGGCCATGTGGATCTTGATCCGATGCTCTTCGGCGCCGGCCTTGGATGGAGATTCTGAGTCTGTCAGGTATTTTTATTCGACAAGAGTTCTTTGTTGCATGCCATTTATTTTTAACACGAGGAGAACCCATGGAAAAGTCGCTTATTACCATTGTCATGTTGCTAACGTTTGCCGGTACCGCTTACGCGGCCGTTAACATCAATACCGCTACCCAGGCCGAACTTCAGACTCTCAAAGGTATCACCGCCGCCAAAGCCAAGGCGATCATCGACTATCGTTCAAAGGCGGGCTCATTCAAGTCGACGGATGATCTCCAAAAGGTTGAAGGCGTTAACAGCCATACTGTGGATATGCAACAGCTCCGCAAGGATATTACGCTTACCGGTCCCACTGTGCTCAGAAACGAAAGCAAGCCCGAGGGTAAGTAAGAGAAGGGAGAATGCCGGCAACTCTTTGGGTTGCCGGCAAAATCGGGCGCTTACGGTGTTGCGCCCCTTGGCCTCGCCATCAACGTAGCTACGCAAGCTACGACTTGCGTCGTGCATCTTGTGATTATCCCGGTCCTGCCACTCATTTGACAACTGAGATTTGACAACTGAGCGCTTCCACGGAGGACTTGTTCTGAAGTTCCCTGGCATGGCATTTAACGGGAATGTCACTGATAAACCCCCTGGATCATTCGAGGGTTTTTTTGTTTTATGCTTTGACACATGGATGTAACCACCGGCGGATATTATCCCGGATGTTTCATAAATTGACGCGCGTCCTCGCTGGTCTTTTGTTTCGTATGGAAATCTTGTTCAGTCGGGCGTATGAATAGCTACGCCACTCTTTCACAAAATCTCCCTAAAAAACAGAATCCTGCGCAATCATCACGCGAATTTATGAAATGTCCGGGTTATGTGCTTCTCTGACTACGCTGTGAAGCAGAACAAAAAAATGAATCGCATGACCATCTTCTCGATATGCTTTCGCTTCCGGTTATTTTCCATTGAACCATCCGCCAGTTAATTCGTCTGCATATGATACGGGCGAACTTCCCGGCTACCTGATATAATCCCGCCCTTTT
>JBDSSX010000093.1:0-4380 GCA_039928555.1 Nitrosospira sp.
GTCAATTCAGGGCTGGTAATGCGCGCCAATGGCTGTCCGGCATTAACACTGTCACCCAGCATGACGTATAAATCGGTAACACGTCCCGTTACGAAAGATCCAATCCGGACAAGCCTCTCTTCGTCCACCTCGACCTGACTTGGAACCTGCAACTTATCAGCGAGATCGACCATCGTGGGCTGGCCGATCTTTATGCGTGGCACCATTTCCGGCCTGATCGTGATGCTGTTCACATCTTCCGGCTCTTGCTTGACTTCCTTGCCGGGGGCTGCGGCCTCCTTGCCACCGCAGCCTGTGGCAAGGAGCGCGACGATGACAACAGCACCGGTGATCCGTATTATTTTTTTCATTCGACACCTTGCTCCCTCGGATAATAAGCCCGCAGCCGGTCAATTTCGGCGGCGGCAGCCTGTAAATCAAAGCGCGCCTGCAACGAGTCCATAAGAATTCCTCGCAAAATACGCTGGGTGTCGAGTACGTCGATC
Source organism: Nitrosospira sp. (assembly GCA_039928555.1). Lineage (GTDB taxonomy): Bacteria > Pseudomonadota > Gammaproteobacteria > Burkholderiales > Nitrosomonadaceae > Nitrosospira. Next base: position 486 of record JBDSSX010000093.1, read on the forward strand.
AGGGGACGCTCGCCAAAGCGGTAAGCGGCTTGGGCAATTTGCAATGCATTCTCGGCTTCCTTAATGATGCCCCCCTCGAACATCTCCACCCTGCGCCGCGCGATCTGCAGGCCCTGCCAGGCGGATTCGAATAACTGGCCGATTTCGTAACGGCGGAATTCCAGGGTTTCCCGCGCCCGCGCGGAGTCCGCCACGGCCGCGTCGATCTCCCCTCGGCGGCGGTAGAACAACGGAACGGTTACGTGAAACCCGGCTGTATTCGACGTGTACTGGGCCTCCTGAAAATTGCTGAGCAGTACCTGAACCGACGGAAATACCGAGGCGCGCTCCAGATCGATTCGCTGGCGCGCGCGGTCCTGCTCCGCCTCCAGACGTCGCACATCCGGGTTGACAGCCGGCACTTCCTCACGCAACTCCTCCAGCGGAGGCAGATTGACCGGATCGAACAGGGACGCGTTTATCGTAAAATCAGGCTTCAGGGCACCCGCGGTAAATTGCATCAGCGCAACGCGCGCCCGCAGCGCGCCCAGCTCCGCCGCTTCTTTGCGGCTGGCCGCGTTCAGCACCTCGGCATCGGCGCGAACCAGCTCAAAGCGCGCGGTTTCGCCCACACCCACGGCCACGTTGATGCGCCGCCGCACTTCCCCCATCAGATCGTAGATGCTTCCCTCCATGCGCGCGATTTCCTGGCGCAGTAGCAGTTCATAGGCGCGCACCCGCAATTGCGCCGCCAGGTCCGCGCGTACCTGATGATAGCTGGCGCGGCTGGCGTCCACACCCGACTCCGCTGCCCCTATGCGCGCACTGCGCACATAGGGATTCTCGATCCTCTGGGAAACGGTCGTGATGCGATGATTCGTCGCCGGATTGGCCGCCGCGATTCGTGGGTGTTGAGGCCCGCCCGCGAGCGATACTTCCGGGTTGGGATAGGCCGCGGCGCCGATGACGCCCGCCTCGGCCGCATCCACCTGGGATCGCGCTGCGCGCACCAGACCATTAGCCTCCAGTCCCACGCGTTGCAAGACTTCGATGGAGAGCGCCCCGGGCGGCACGGCGGCGGAAGAGGTAGCGGATGGTGCGGTGAAAGAAGGTATCCTGTCAAAAGTACTCTTGCCGGTAGGCGCCGGGGTGGAAGCTGCCCCGACAGAAGGTACCTTGATAGCGGGTGCCGTGATAGAAGGGGCCGCGACAGATGGCTCCGTGATCGAAGGTAACGCGGGGGGCGGTATGCTATCCGATAGGGAGGTAGCGGAACCAGGCCCGAAAGTTGGTGGCTCTTGAGCTGAAACAGCGGTGAATGGAGAGATGAGAATCAGGCTCAGCAGGATGCGGAATCGGAGTGATATTTGCATCTACTACCTTTTTTATATTTCCGAAAGAAATGAAACTCGCTTCAATCGCCGTGAATACGCCGGCATTTCAAACAGGTGACCCAGGCACTGTCCAACATTAAAAAGCGTCAACTCAAGCCAAAACAACCCGCGGCCATTAATTTTAACTCAAGTCTAAAATAAAATTTGCATCAATAAAAGTAGTATCTATCTGATAATATAATCGGTATTTACGAACTATTATCACACATTGTATCGGCACGCCATGCTTAATTACAAACAGTTACATTATTTCTGGGCCGTCGCTAACGCAGGCAGTATTGTCCGGGCAAGCGAGCGGCTGCATCTCACGCCTCAGACCCTCAGCGGTCAGATCGGGCTCCTGGAAGAAACACTGGGTGTAGCGCTATTTTTGCGGGTTGGAAGACGTCTTGAATTAACGGAAACCGGGCGGCTCGCGCTTTCCTATGCCGACGAGATCTTCCAGATCGGAAGCGAGCTGGAAGAATCGCTGCGAAGCCGTCCTGAAAGCCGCTCCATCCAACTCCGTGTCGGGGTCGATGATGTGGTACCCAAGTCAATAGCCTATAGGCTATTGACGCCGGCGATGTCCCTCGCCGAGCCGGTGCGCATAGTCTGCCGGGAAGACAAGCTGGTGCGTTTACTGGTGGAACTGGCAATTCAGCGCGTTGATCTGGTGCTCGCCGACCGGCCCATGCCAGCCGGGACGAATGTGAAAGGCTATAGTCACAAACTCGGGGATTGCGGGATCACGTTTTTCGCCGAGCCGCGACTGGCGGCGCAATTCACGGATAAATGGCCCCACATTCTTAACGCCGCCCCTTTGCTTATCCCCGGTAAGGAAGCCGCTGTGCGAATACCGCTGATGCGCTGGTTCGAGGCTCACCAGATCCGGCCGCATATCGTCGGTGAGTTTGACGACAGCGCGCTGATGCAGGCTTTCGGGCAAGCCGGTACCGGTATTTTCATTGCGCCTTCAGTGATAGCCGAGGAAGTGCGGCGCGAACATGGCGTTACGATTCTCGGCCATACAAACGAAGTCACCGAGCAATTCTACGCCATCTCGATGGAACGCCGGCTCACGCATCCCGCCGTGGTGGCCATCAATGACACTGCCCACCGGGAGCTGTTCGCTAACCTGGACAAATGATTTTAATAAAAAATATACCTATGAATCATCCTCAGTTTGATGCCTGTGTAGGATGGGTGGAGCGAAGCGCAACCCATCAAAATCGCACACTACACGACACATCAAAACATAACCTGATACCGGCGTGGTGGCAGCTTGGTGGGGGATGAATAACCAAATGATGGGTTGCGCTTCGCTCCACCCATCCTACCAAGAATCGTTAGAAGCCAAGCCCCCATTCACCATAACGCCTATTTTCCGTCTGAAGCCGTCAGAAAAAGCAGCTCATTGATCCTCTTGACAAAACCAGCCGGATCTTCAAGCTGGCCGCCTTCAGCCAATAAAGCCTGATCGAACAGGATGTGGCTCCAGTCGGCAAAGTGCGTCTGCTCGGATTTCAGGCTCTGTATCATGGGATGGTAAGGATTGATCTCCAGGATAGGCTTGGTGGGGTTCACTTTTTGCCCAGCCGACTTTAACAGACGCTCCAGATTTCCACTCATATCGTGGCTATCCGCCACGAGGCAGGCGGGAGATTCGGTCAGGCGTAACGTAACACGCACATCCTTCACCTGCTCGCCGAGCGCACTCTTTATTTTCCCGGTAAGTTCTTTGTAGTCGTCCGCTTCTTTCTCCTGTTCCTTCTTCTCCGCCTCGTCTTCCAGTTTTCCCAGATCAAGGCTGCCCTTGGCCACGGATTGCAGCGGCTTACCTTCGAACTCGGTCAGATTCGCAACCAGCCACTCATCCACGCGTTCGGATAGCAGCAAAACTTCGATGCCTTTCTTGCGAAAAACCTCCAGGTGCGGACTGCTTCTCGCTGCCTTGAGGCTATCGGCCGTAACGTAATAAATTTTTTCCTGCCCTTCCTTCATGCGCGCGATGTAGTCGTTTAATGACACCGCTTGTTCGTCCGTATCGGCATGGGTAGAGACAAAGCGCAACAGCTTGGCGATGCGTTCCCGGTTGGTGAAGTCTTCCGCCACGCCCTCTTTGAGGACCTGACCGAATTCCTTCCAGAAGGTTTTGAACTTGGTTCTTTCGTCTTCCTGCTCGCTTTGAGCCAGATCTTCAAGCAGCCCCAACACTTTTTTCACCGCGCCGGCACGTATGGATTCAATATCTTTTGATTCCTGCAATATCTCGCGCGAAATATTCAGGGGTAAATCATTGGAATCGACCACCCCGCGCACGAAACGTAAATAATTTGGCAGCAGCTGTTTCGCGTCATCCATGATGAATACCCGCCGCACATAAAGCTTGATACCGTGGCGGGGCTCGCGATCATATAGATCGAACGGAGCGCGGGATGGAATGTAGAGCAACTGGGTATATTCCTGCTTGCCCTCCACCTTGGCGTGAAGATAGGCCAGGGGCGGCTCGAAATCATGCGCCACATGCTTGTAGAATTCTT
>JBDSSX010000094.1:0-2077 GCA_039928555.1 Nitrosospira sp.
CTCTTCAGACAGCAATAACAGCATATCGGGTGTATTGAGCGTATCCGGGCGGGCATAGCCAACAAGTTTATGCTCGATATACCGCACTGCGTCGTAGGCGAAATAGCCTACAAGGCCGCCGCAGAAACGGGGCAAACCGGGGTATGGCGCTGCCTTGAAACGCGACAGATAAGATTCCACGAAAGCCAGCGGATCGCCCGCCTCAATTTCCTGCGATCCCGCACCATTGATGATTCTGACACGGTTGCCTCGCGCCTCTATACGAGTCACGGCGGGCAGGCCGATAAAGGAATAGCGCCCGAAGCGCTCACCCCCCTGCACCGACTCGAGTAAATACGAGTAAGGCCGGTTGGCAAGCTTGAGATAAACCGATAGGGGGGTATCGAGATCGGCAAACGTTTCCAGCACTACCGGGATGCGGTTGTAGCCTTGCGCGACAAGGTCATTGAATTCAGTTTCAGTCATGATTTGACTCTACAAAAAAACAGGAAAGGAAGAAAATACGGCGGTGTGTGAGTGCTAGGCACGCCAGCGATCAAGGCCAGGGCGCCAGGGACGCCAAGCCTCGATCGCGTATTCCTCGATTCCAGTGTTTTCGCGGATCATGACAATTTCTGGATCAGTTTCGTAGCATCGTAAACGGACGTAACAATGGCATCGCAATCCAGTTCACGCACATCGCGCCCCTCATTGTAGCCATAGGGCACGCAAAAAATATGGCAACCCGCCGCACGCGCCGCTTCAGCGTCATTGAGCGAGTCCCCGATCAGCAGCATTTCGTGGGGTAGAATGTCGAAATGCTTGCAAGTATGCAACAGGGGCATCGGGTCAGGTTTCTTCTTCGGGAGGCTATCGCCTGACAGGACAATATCAAAATAATCCAGCAAGCCGGTGGCGCGGAGTAACGGCAAGGTGAACGCCTCAGCCTTGTTGGTAACGCAGGCCAGGCGAAAATCTGCTTCCCGCAAGGCGTTCAATCCCTCTATTACGCCGGGATAGGGTCGTGTATTAACGCACAACGTTTTCGCGTAATCGCGCTCGTAGATCGGCATCGCTCTGTCGAATAATTCAACATCGGGCTCATCATCAAGACTGCCGGTGAGCGAGCGCTTCACCAGCTTCTGTATGCCCTTGCCGATATAGGATTGAATAGTCTCCAGCGGCAGCTCCTCCCTGCCCAATTCCCGTAACATCATATTGGCCGCCGCGGCAAGATCGGGCGCCGTATCGAGAAGCGTACCATCCAGATCGATCATCACGGCCTTGACTAACAGCGGGCATTCGATGTCAACCGCAGAGGTATCCGCGAGCTGGGAAGCGCTTTTGTTCACGTGGTGTTATCCCTAACAGTCAAATAAAGTCCCGCAGCCCACGACGCGCTCACAAATCCGGATTTCTAGAGGCGCCCTGTTCTTTCGGAACTGAAGTCAAGCTTTCGCCAACTCGGCCCGCAACGCTGCTACTACCGTATCATAGCGGTGCGGATCGCTGTCCTTGCCTGCGCTGTAAATGGCGGAACCAGCCACGAAGGTGTCGGCCCCGGCACGGGCGATCTCGGCGATATTATCCACTTTTACGCCGCCATCAATCTCCAGCATGATGTCTTTGCCCGTTGCATCAATGCGTTTGCGCACCGCTTTTAATTTTTCCAGTGCTTCAGGGATAAATTTCTGCCCACCGAAACCAGGATTTACCGACATGATCAGCACCAGATCCAGCTTATCCAGCACGTGATCGAGATAATATAATGGCGTCGCGGGATTGAATACCAGACCCGCCTTGCAGCCCTGTTCCTTGATGAGCCCGATAGTGCGGTCGATATGCCTGGATGCTTCGGGGTGAAAGGAAATAATATTGGCCCCGGCCTTGGCGAAGTCCGGAACAATGCGGTCAACCGGCTCGACCATCAGGTGCACATCGATAATCGCCTGGGTCAGGGGACGGATCGCCTCACACACGAGCGGGCCAATGGTGAGATTGGGCACGTAGTGATTATCCATCACATCGAAATGGATGATATCCGCGCCTGAATCGATAACGGCGGTGATTTCCTCGCCCAGCTTGGCAAAGTTTGCGG
>JBDSSX010000095.1:0-3899 GCA_039928555.1 Nitrosospira sp.
TCTTGATCTGAACCTTTATTCTCGGTGACATAGTGCCCAGGGGGTCACGGTATGCGATTACATCCACTCCGCCATCTTTACCTTTAGGCGCTACAAAAGGAGTGTAGTAACCCATTCCACGTAATAACGCAGCAATCAAGTCTTGAAATTCATAAGCATTCTTGAGATTGATCTGTTTCTTCAATCCCTCGATTGCCAACTGTTCGTTCTCGTGAATAGTCGCCTCTTGCTCCTGCTGTCCTTGTCCTTCGGCTACCGCCACCTCTTCCTCTTTCGAGTCGGGCGGCTGATTCTCATCCCGCCACTTACGGTATGCAGCAGTTGCGGCATTAAGAAGGCCGACCGTTCCGAGCTGTAAGGCATTTTCTCCTTCAGGAGTTAAATACCATACCCCGCTTTTTTTAATAAGAAACCCTGCCTTGATACAATCAATGCTAAAGAAATGCAGAATGGATTGCCACCTTATATAGCCCGATTTTTCATAAATAGACCTTGCCCAATCGTCAAGCGCGACACGCTTCTCCACCTCCACTATTACCAAACGGCCAGGTGCTTCTCCACCTTTTTCTTTGAGGATTTGTAACGCTGCGAAAATTACCTTTGCCGCCAACTCCCTGGAGCGTGATAGTTTTATCTGTGTCATAGATTCTTATGGTTCTTTTGGTTCTTTTGGTTCTTTTGGTAGGGGTTATACTTAATAAACAAAAATACAGAGTCCACGGGCAGTAACTCGGAGATTAGAATGTCTGCAAGTTATTGAATCATAGTCACGCATCAATAATTTCATTCAGTCCCTCAATTATCCGAGTGAGCTGTTCCGAAGATACTTTTCCTATTTTCTTGCCTATACGTTCAACGGCAAGCGTTCTGATTTGACTGATCTTGACCCATGATTGCTTCATTCCTGCGGTATTTTGCAATTCAAAGGTCAGTGGGAATCCAGCTCGCTGAACCTGGGTAGTCAGCGCCATAGCGATAGCCGTGCCCGAACGCTCATTGAAAATATCCTGACTAAGAATAAGCACGGGTCTTAGCCCTGCCTGTTCATGGCCTCGCACCCGATTCAGATCAGCCCACCGGATCTCGCCTCTCAATATTCGGGCCATGCCGCCAAATCCTCGGACATGCCTTCCTCGGCAAGCGCCCGCTCAAAAGAGGGATCCAACTTAGCGCATTCCGCCGCAAGGCGATTCTTCTCAAGGCGTTCAAGTTTCTCCTCCACCGCTTCTTGAATGGCCCGGCTGCGATTCGGAAAAACATGCAATCCAATCAAGCAGTCGATTTTTTCCAAAACTTCTTCTTCAAGGGTAATCGCTATTTTTGCTTTGCTCATGGCAAAACTCCTTAGTATGACGATATATCATACTTCTTATCATATCTCTTGTAATCCGAGTTCACAAGAAGGTGCTGTAACAATGCTTTTAGATACACATGCAATCGCCAAGGTGGGACGCGATCATGTGCCGGGCGCCTATCGCCTGGTTACGCTTCGCTAATCTGACTTTCACTTTTTATCATTCAACAGCACCCTCCTCCGCTGACAAACCTCCCCATGCCGCCGCCCGACAAATTCGATGGTCTCGGCATCGGGCCATGGCAGTTGCTGTGTGCCATCGGTGATTCTGCGCACCGCCTCGAACGGCCGGCCATCGGCGTATGTTTCCAGTTCATCCAGACCGCTTGTGGTCACGGCCACGATGTTGCCGTTAACCTCCACCTTCATCGCCGTGCGCGGAATGCCCGCAAGGAATCCGGCGCAGAACGCGATCAATTCCCGGTTTTCGTGGAGCAGATCGTCGAGAGTCATCTCATAGGGAATGCCCGGAACGCCGAGATCCTCTATCGGCATCCCATCAGCGGCGCCGCTGCGAATCGCGCGGCGAATCGCAACCGTGTAACCGACATCGGCGGGAAGCCCTTCAAGCTCAAAAGGCGTGCCCACCAGGGCCTCGCGAAGATCATGGTGCGTCCAGACGTTCGCTCCGCCCGCGCCGCTACCCTCCCCCACGCATACCAGCGTGCCTATTTCGTTGTCGACAAAGCCCGCGGCGAACAGATCACCCGCTGAATACGTATTGGGGTCCACCACACACACGATCGGCCCGCTGTAGCGCTGGCCGATATCAGCGCACCAGGCCGGGTCAGTCAACGGCAAAGGTTGCGAATAAGCCTCACCTGTGGCGATCGCCGCCTCAAGAGACGGCAGCCAGGCTTCGAACTCCATCCGGTTAAAAGGACTGCTCGCCAGGGCACGCATCAGCGGGGTCGCCAGCACGCTAAAGCGCACGGGGGTGATGGTATTCGGCGTAAACAATTGCAGCAACCGCTCAGCCGCCCAGATCAGCCCCCCCGGATTGCCGCGCAGATCAAGGATCAGGCCTGTTTCCGGCAAAAGATCCAGTAGCCTTATCACCTCGGCGATGAAGGCGTCATCGTCATCGACATCGAAGCTCCAGATACGTAAATAACCCAGTTCCCCCTGCGTTCGATCTTTGATAACCTTGGCCGCGAGCGTGTCCTGGAACCAGGTCTTGATCCATCCCTTGTCGCGGGCAACGGCGACACCGCTGCGCTCGGCCTGCCACACGCTTCCCGAAAACATCATTTTCTTCGCACGCCGCACGACTTCCGCCGCCTGGTCCGCGGCAATATAACGCGATGCGCGCGAGCCTGGCCGCTGGCTGGTATCCGCGCGGGCGGGATGCACGACACGCCAAGGAATTCGAACCTCCCGGCGCGTCTCGGCAGGCATAATCCGGTAGCCGATGTCCACCAGCATTTCGTCCGGTGGCGGCCCGCCCTCAAGCGCCCGGAATGTGAGGGATTCCAGGGCTCTGGCACGGCGCGCGTCAGGACGTCCACCCGTTTCCCTATCCGAGTACAAGTCCACCGCCCTGGCGAACGGAATACTATTCCAGCTTTCCAGCACGACGCCCGCCGCAAATTTGGGATCGCGTACCAACTGGGGCGCCGACACTTTTGAAACCACGAATACCGGATCGTCGTGCGAACCATACTGCTCAACGAGAAACGGGAGTGTTGCCACCGCCCCCTGCCCGGCCCTGGGCCCGCTATAACGGGTATGCGCATCGCGCAGGCCCAAAACAATCGAAGTAAGCGCCAGGTGGAATTCCCCCTCGGACAACTCGGCGACGCGGCTGCGCAGCAAGTGTAATGCCTGCACCGGATCAAGCGCGTAGGCGGCGCGTTTCTGGGGAAGATGACAATAGGCGCCGCTGATCACGGTAATCAGCGCATCGATAATTCGCAGCCGTTCTCCGCCATCCAGCGCGTACGCAAGTTCGATCCGGGCACCCGCCTCGCCACCCGTCTCCCCGCGCCTGGCACGTGCCGCCGGGGGGGCCGTACCAAAGAGAAATTCACTGAGGAGTTGCCCCGTCTGCGCCCTCAAGAGGGTGGCATCGGCATCCCTGCCGCGGATCAGATTGATCATGTCAGTGGAGTTTTCTACGTATAAAAATCGGCCAGTCCGTCAAGCAGTCCACCATGGAACCCGCGGCTGGAAATTGAAGCGAAAAACTCACTATCGTGCGCGAGCGGCTGAATTGGCGGAACAATGATCGTTGCCAGATCTTTTGGCAGCCCACCCACCGGCACCTTTCCCGTGGGCATGTCCAGTGCCAGACGCAGACGTGGCGCGCCGCCCGAGCGAATGGACGCAAACGCAAGGCGGCGCGCACGTTCAATCGCGGTTTTGGGATCGGCCCGGACTTCCTCCAACCGCTTGAGCACGTCTCCGAAAGACCAGGGTTGAGCATCCGCATCAAACCGGGTAAGAGCAAGTCGGCGCGACTGGCCACTGAGCTGCCCATTGAGGTTGATCTCACTGGTTTGCGTGGCCCCGGCTTGCCTCATGAGCGCTTCGGTACCGTACAAAG
>JBDSSX010000096.1:0-2874 GCA_039928555.1 Nitrosospira sp.
TCCAATTTAAGAAGGAGGAACGGTGATGAAAACGGATAAAACGTTAGTAACCCTTATAGTGGTAGTTCTCGGTCTGATATCGCTCTTCGGAATTTTGAACAGATGGTTTATCGTAATGTAGCGACCCCATATGTCTTTGGGGTTTGGGCAGATACTTGCATGTCAAAATTTTCACACGGGAGTATTTTCGCTTTTTAGCAGAATCTTCATCGTAAAATTTCTATCGCTAACGCAGACTCTGTCAGACTCTGTCGCGCCTCGACAAGGAACAGCGGGTCCATATCGCGTAGTGCAAGGTTTAATCCCAACTGGGATAGCTTCACCTCGCATGAGAGGTAGTGTGGCTGCTTTTTTTATGATGCCGCTACCTAATTACAACCGGTCTGACCACAATCGGCAGGACGCCGTCACAATTTATATAAATTTGCCTGTTGAGCCTTGCGGCAGCTTGGTTCAAGAAGCAGCCACTCATCGCCTGTTCTTATCGATGAAAGAGCTCTGCTTTAACCAATGCAACTCGCCACTAGTTAAAGCACCGCCGTATCAGCAACGCTCATCCCTGGACCACCTTGAGCCCAGCTAAGGAAGCCCAACCTGCGTTTTTTTTTATCCCACTACCCAGCTTGCAGCCGAGTTAAGGTAGGATTGCGTGACAAACCCAACGACTGCCTTTTCCCTTCATCACCTGGATTTAGATGAATTCTCCGGAGCTTCAGCAAAAAACCTTCCTGCTCATGTTGATCGCCGTCTCTCTGGCGTTCGGGTGGATATTACTACCTTTTTTTGGGGCGGTATTCTGGGGAGCCGTTCTCGCCATAATATTTACGCCGTTTTATCGCCGGCTACTGATCTTCATGCACCAGCGCCAGAATCTCGCCGCGCTCACTACCTTGTTGCTCTGTCTGATTATGGTGATTCTCCCGTTTACGTTGATTATGGCTTCGCTGCTGCGGGAGGGGGTAACCATCTATCAACGCATCCAGTCGGGAGAGCTGAACTTCGGCGCATATTTTCAGCAAATCATGAGTGCATTGCCATCATGGATGGTCAATTTTCTGGATCGCATGGGACTCACAAATATTTCTGAGTTGAAGAATATGCTGTCGAACGGCGCGTTGCAGGGAAGCCAGCTCATCGCGACTCAAGCGCTCAATATGGGTCAGAATACATTTGCGTTCATCATTAGTTTCGGCATCATGCTATATCTGCTGTTTTTCCTGCTAAGGGACGGTGCCGTTCTATCCGCGAAAATCAAGCAGGTGATCCCGCTAAGCACGGAACATAAGCGGCACTTATTCAGCAAATTCACCACTGTCGTTCGTGCCACGGTAAAAGGCAATATTGCCGTGGCCGCGCTGCAAGGCATATTAGGTGGTGTGATGTTCTCGTTTCTCGACATACAGGGCGCGCTGCTATGGGGTTTCGTGATGGCTTTTCTTTCTTTGTTGCCCGCGGTTGGCGCCGGGCTGATCTGGGCGCCGGTAGCGATCTACTTCCTGCTCACCGGAGCCCTTTGGCAGGGCGTAACCCTCATCGCCTTTGGCGTGCTGGTGATCGGAATGGTCGATAACGTTCTCCGGCCCATACTCGTCGGAAAGGATACCCAATTACCCGATTATGTGGTCCTTATCTCGACACTCGGGGGCATGGTTATTTTTGGTCTGAATGGTTTCGTCATCGGTCCGGTGATTGCGGCGCTGTTCATTGCAGCGTGGGATCTCTTTTCTTCAACCAGGGAAATACCTAAAGATTGATGGAGCGAATTAACCTGGCTGCGCATATGGATCCGCCACATCATTTTAAACCCAGATAATCCTAATCCATTAGGACGCGAGATGATGGTGAGGCAGGTTGCGAGACAGTTTTGCCGGTTGGGAGAAGTCCATAGTTTGGTCTATGGACGCCGCGCCAGTGGCAAAAACGGCGGCGAAAATGACCGCAAACTGACCGCCAGCACTCGCGTAGGCTCGGAGAGCCGCCTAATGGATTATCTGGGTTAAAGTTTCATCTGTCGCCGGATTACCCACGCAAAGAAACGAGCGCCGAACAACCATCTTGCCGCTACGGCCATCTTTGAATCGAGGGGCAGCGCGTGCCGTACCGGGGGCTTCGAGTTCGTAACAGCATTAAGCACCGCTTGGGCAATAATCGCTGGGCCCGGTGCCTTGGGTTCGCCAGCCAGAAGATGATGAAGACCTGTAATAATCTTCTGATAAGCAGGCGGATGCGCAACGGTATTGAGCAACTCCAGTTGCTTGGGAACAAACTCTGTCTTGATCAAACCTGGCGCAATAAGCACGACGTCGATCCCGAACTCCATCACTTCGCCGCGCACTGCATCGGTGAGTGCTTCCACGGCATGCTTGGAAGCTGCATACCAACCGAAACCTGGCGTTGATATCTTGCCCATGACCGAAGCAATATTTACGATATGCCCTGACTTCTGCTCCCGCATATGCGGCATGACTGCTTGCATGAACCTCGCGTAGCCGAAAACATTAACCTCGAACTGTCGATGGGCCGCGTCCATCGAAACACATTCGATCGCACCCAACTGACCGAACCCGGCATTATTCACCAGCACATCAATTCGCCCCTTGGTCAATATAACGTGGTTTACCGTCCTGCGAATGGCGTCTTCATCGGTAACATCCAGCTCGACTGGTTCAATGTAATCGGAACGTATCTGTTCCAGCCTGTCCATACGCCGCGCAGCGGCGAATACATAATAGCCATTTTTGGCAAGAAGCACCGCCGTTGCTCTGCCGATGCCGCTGGACGCGCCGGTAATCAATGCAATTCGCTGGGTCATGTTTTCACTCCTGTTATTGTCATTAGGTTAACTTTTTGTACATAATGGGGGTCGAGTATCCG
>JBDSSX010000097.1:0-3443 GCA_039928555.1 Nitrosospira sp.
GTAGAACAAGGCAATGTAACGCGGGGGCTGCCGCTCTTGCAGAAAGCAACTTCGCTGGCGCCGGACATGGCTGAGATCCGCTATCACTTTGTGCTCGGACTAGTCAAAGCGGGTGACAAGGCTAAAGCCCGTAAAGAACTTGAACAATTGCTCGCTACCGGAAAGAACTTTCCTCATATCGACGAGGCAAAAACGTTGCTGAAACAGATGTAGCAAGCGGATAGTATATAAACCGGGAACCCCAAAGCTTCCGTATCGCCTTGCGACAGCAATACATGAAGCTCGATAAATGTTCCATGACTGGTTTAGCCGTTCATCGCCGGGGCCGTTAAAATGACTTCCGATTCCGGATTTTTCCGGATGCGGTTTATCATGCGTTTTCTTGTCTGCCAACCGTATCGTTCAATGTAGCGCCGGCGATAGGCACATCGCGTCCTGAGGTTGCTGCCGAGGCTTCACCCCAGATACGCCCCAGCGCATCCCACATGCTCGTACGCATGGTCTCCAGGTAAAGGGTGTTATCACTCAAACCATTCACCAGCCGCCTTTGCGCCTTGCCAAGATTATGATAAGGCAGGCTCATGAAGAGATGATGCGTGGCATGATAGCGCAGGCCGACAGGAGCCCATAAGGCGGTAATGAATAAGTTACCCGGAACATTGATGGAATCGAGAAATTGCTCGGTAAACTCCATCTGATGATCCCCAGGGTTACGATAGGCATGCGCGCTAAGCGTGCGTAATGCGTTCACAAAGAAAATGAACATTGCAATCACATACCAGAGAACCAGCGCCTTATAGGTCAGCACACCCAACCCGATGCAAATAACAGCTGTTGTTACAAATACGAAAGCAGCAAACTCCTGCAGCCGCCAGTGCTTGTCATTACGGATAGCGTTCTGAGCGCGCTTGTAGCTCATATCGATGGTAAGCGAGGAGGCCCGCTCCCAAATAAGTTTACGCAGTGGCGGAATCAGATAAGACAGTGGCGTAAGTATGAGAAAACGGATAATGAAGAAAAAAGGCAGAATAAACGACAGCATGACATAGCCGACCATTGCCACCGGCTTCTGGGTAGCGAAGGGAATATACTCGCCATCCTTGCTGGTTCCGTAGACATCGCGCTTATGATGATCGTTGTGTACACCGTCATAGGTAAAAGAGGGAACCAGCAACGGTATACCGCAAATGATATTCCATACCAGACGAAACAGTCCAAACGTGCCCTTTTTTAAATGGGCCAGTTCGTGAACAAAAATGGCCGCGCGATAAAAAGCAAGTGTGGCAATAATCGCGATTACGATCTGCCAGGGGGAAAACTGCGGCATCGACAGGGCGGCTATAAAGGAAACCCAGCCCAGAGAGATATGAAAGAGAAAATCCCCCCAGTAAATCCAGGGATTGGGCGTCATCAGATCGCGAACAAGCTCATGCGCCTCCCGCAATGGGAATTCCCGGTCAGTTGTTGTTTCCATCATTTCCAGACCCTCATTTCGGATCGTTCATTGTAGATCGCATTAACCTTGTGTGCGGCCATTATCCGATTTATTGTCATTTAATTTGCCAGGCACCGATTCATAACGATATTAACCCACATCCGTCCGCAGCTTCGTTCATCGCGGCTAGTCCGGCGAATTAACAAGCGGGCTTCATGCAAAGAACTCCGCATTAGCGAGACTCGCTCCCTGCTTATCTTTAGCTGAAATGACCGGCTGTTCGCCATGATCGATTGGCCAGGTGATGGCGACCTCTGGGTCGTTCCACGCAAGGATGCGCTCTAAATCAGGAACGTAGTAGTCTGTGGTTTTGTACAAGAAATCGGCACTATCGCTGAGCACGTAAAAACCATGGGCAAATCCCGGTGGCACCCATACCTGACGGTAATTATCTTCAGTTAGTTCCACTCCGACCCATTGGCCAAAGCTCGGGGAAGACTTGCGGATGTCTACTGAGACATCAAATACCGCACCACGCACTACGCGCACCAGCTTACCCTGAGGTTGCCGAATCTGGTAGTGCAAACCACGCAGCGCGCCTTTAACCGAGCGGCTGTGATTGTCTTGCACAAAATTCACGTCAAGCCCGGTAGCCTGGCTGAAAGTCTTCAGATTGAAGCTTTCAAAGAAAAAACCCCGGCTATCACCAAAGACTTTCGGTTCGATAATCAGGACGTCGGGGATGGAGGTGGAGATTGCTTTCATACCGCTACTCGCTCCTTCAATAAGCGCAATAAATATTGGCCGTAGCCATTTCTCGCCAGCGGTTGCGCAAGTTTCTCAAGCTGTGCCGCGTTGATGAAACCCAGACGGTAGGCGATCTCCTCGGGGCAGGCTACCTTAAGACCTTGCCGGTGTTCGATGGTTTCAATGAAGTTACTTGCTTCTATCAGGCTCTCGTGGGTACCCGTATCCAGCCACGCATAACCGCGGCCCATAATTTCAACGCTGAGTTGGCCGCGTTCCAGATAGATGCGGTTAACATCGGTTATTTCCAGTTCGTCACGCGCAGAAGGCTTTAGATTATCTACAATATCAATGACTTGGTTATCGTAAAAGTATAATCCGGTAACGGCATAATTGCTTTTGGGTTGAGGGGGCTTTTCTTCCAGTGACGTCACTCGATTATGAACATCAAAAGCGACTACACCATAACGCTCGGGATCTTGTACGTGGTAGGCAAATATGGTTGCGCCTTCCGGCCTGGAGATGGCGCGCTGGAGTTGCACATGCAAATCGTGACCATAGAAAATGTTATCGCCCAGGACTAGCGCACTGGGATTATTCCCAACAAAATTTCTGCCAATGGTGAACGCATGGGCCAATCCGTCCGGACTGGGCTGAACGGCATATTGCAAGTTCAACCCCCAGTCGCTCCCATCGCCAAGAAGTTGTTCAAAACGGGGCGTGTCTTGCGGGGTGGAGATGATAAGAATGTCACGAATCCCCGCCAGCATGAGTGTGCTCAGCGGATAGTAGATCATCGGCTTATCGTAAATGGGCAGCAGTTGCTTGGATACCGCCTTTGTTACGGGGTATAGCCGTGTGCCGGAACCACCGGCAAGAATTATGCCTTTATGCTGGATCATGATTGCGTCTCGAGAATTTCGGTAAGCATGCGTGCCACGCCGGTTTGCCATAATGGTAAACTCAAATCGAACGTACTCTGCAATTTTCTGGTATCCAGGCGCGAGTTTGCGGGTCTAAGAGCGGGCGAGGGAAATGCACTGGCGGGTATGGGCTGAATATTTTCTGGTGTGACCTTGAGTCTGACTCCCGCTTGATGGGCCAAGTTCAATACTAAACGGGCATAACCGTACCACGAGGTCTCTCCCGCCGCAACCAGATGATAGAGACCGGATACGCTTTGCTGCCGCTGCGCCCTGCGAATAGCGTGGGCGGTGACATCCGCAAGCAAATCGCCACCCGTGGGCGCACCGATCTGATC
>JBDSSX010000098.1:0-1557 GCA_039928555.1 Nitrosospira sp.
TCTTCGGGCATTTGTCCTGGCACAGTGCTTGAGTATACCTTCACGCGTTTCAAAGCATAGATTCAAACCATCGAACGCTCCATAGTGCTCTTCCAGCACATCCACCACTCGCAGAGATTGCAAATTATGTTCGAAGCCGCCGCAGGCTTTCATGCAATCGTTCAGTGCATCCTGTCCCGCATGACCAAATGGGGTATGACCCAAATCGTGCGCCAGCGCAATGGCCTCAACCAGATCTTCATTAAGATGCAGATTGCGGGCGATGGAGCGCCCGATCTGCGCCACTTCCAGGCTGTGTGTCAAGCGCGTGCGAAAAAGATCTCCTTCGTGATTGACAAAAACCTGGGTCTTGTATTCAAGCCGGCGGAATGCGCTGGAATGAATAATGCGATCGCGATCGCGCTGGAATTCCGTACGGCCGGGGGAAGACTCTTCCCCGATACGGCGGCCGCGCGAGTTTGCCGGGGACACCGCATAAGGTGCCAACTCATGCATTGGCAGTACATTCCTGAAGCATTTCTATGAGGACTCCCGCAGGCACATCGGAATGGACCGCAGCCTCACCAATCTGCCGGAGTAGAATGAAACGCATTCTTCCCCCCGTTACTTTCTTGTCCAGCCCCATCAGGTGCAGGTATTTTTCCGTACCAAGATTGGGAGCGATGACAGGAAGCCCTGCTCGCACGTAAATTGTGCGGATCCGCTCCACATCAATCTTGCCGATCATGCCCATGCGCCGTGACAACTCCGCCGCCAGTATCGTACCTGCCGCCACGGCTTCACCATGTAGCCACGTGCCATAGCCCAATGCATTTTCAATAGCATGGCCGAAGGTATGTCCCAGATTGAGTAATGCTCGAACACCGCTCTCATGCTCGTCGGCTTCTACAACTTCAGCTTTATTCTTGCAGCTACGACGTATTGCTTCGATCAGCGCCTCAGGATCACGTGCCAGAAGTTTTGTCATGTTCCGTTCGATCCACACAAGAAAAGCGGAATCCCGGATCAGACCATACTTGATAACCTCGGCGATGCCTGCGCGCAATTCTCTTTCAGGCAAGGTTTCCAGTGTTGTGCTGTCAGCGACCACCACCCGGGGTTGATAAAAAGCACCGATCATGTTCTTGCCGAGCGGATGGTTAATGCCCGTCTTGCCACCGACCGAAGAATCAACCTGTGCCAGCAGCGTGGTCGGAAATTGAATAAATGGCACGCCACGCAAATAGGTTGCGGCGGCAAACCCAGCCAGGTCGCCGACAACCCCCCCGCCAAGCGCGATAACCGGAGTGCCGCGCTCACAGCGGCTTGTCAGGAGCGCATCAAAAATAAGATTGAGCGTTTGCCAATTCTTGTGCTCCTCCCCGTCAGGAAGAATGATGGGGACTGACGCTACGTCATGACCTGCCAGGGCGTTACGTAGTCTTTCCAGATAAAGCGGCGCCACCGTGGTGTTGGTCACGATGGCAACCCGCTTCTGCGGCAAGTGGTTCAGAATAAGTCCGGTCTGGCTCAAAATGGCGCTGCCGATATGTATCGGATAACTGCGCTCGCCCGGCG
>JBDSSX010000099.1:0-1666 GCA_039928555.1 Nitrosospira sp.
CAGCGCGTTTTTGAAATATAATTCGCCGTATGCCTGGATCAGGTCATAGGGGTTGTACTCCTGATCCGTAGTCGGAAATCTGTTGTTGTAGACCCGTGAGTCCTGGAATTCTACAGCGCCACGAAACGGATCGAGGATTTCTCTTATGCCTAAATAGGCGCGGGAGCGTAGAAAGAAAGGGTTATCGAATCCGCCTTCCACACGACGTATGTCGTTGTGACGCATTTCGTAACGGGTGCGGAACTCAAAGCCAATATCCAGCCAAGTGATATCCTTGAACGCCTCAATGCCGATGTCGCTCAACCGGCGCACATATCTTGGTGGATCGGTGTCGGGATTAGTGGCATAGCTGTTGGAACGGCGGTGATAGCTTGTGGGTTTTGGGGCTGCTTCCGCTTTGGTGGCAGATTTCTCCCACCAGTCATACTCGCGATCCGTATTCATAGCCGGTCTGGGAGGAGGTGGCTCAGCAGGTTGATGTCCCGGTTTGATCGCCCATTTAAAGTTCCCCTCTGCTGATTTGACTGGCTCTTTATCTGCAGCCGATGCTCCTGCTTGGTCTATCTGCTGCGCTCTGTGTTGGATTACCCAGGATTTGCCCGATGGCGTGCTGAGTTCCTCCGCATGAATCGAACCTATAGGTAATGCACCGATCGCGAATGCAAGCGCGATTTGCCAATAGCATTTCATTGATTTTTTCCAAAATGACTCTCCGGGTATTCCGGACAGGTCGCCTGCGTCGTTGTTCCGCTTGTGCTGCGCCGATCAGCAACAAGCCGGCAACCCATATTAAAAACATGCATTCTCGTAATCTTGTTTGGTTACTGCTCGGGGATAAGAAAAGGCACCGCTTGGTGATGGGTCCTTGAACTAAACCAGAGGAGCATTGACGGAATGGAAGTTACCAGTGCCCCCTTATGCAAGGAACTAATAAGATTTGATTTGTTTATCTCTTTTTCTCATATGGGGAGTTTGCATAGTCATCCTGCTATGCGGTTAACGCCGACCGTTTTCACGTGAGCAATCTTCACGACCCTGGCCAGCCGCCTAATAGGATTGTCTGAATTTAATATAGGATTCCGCTAATTACGCAAGCAAGCCCGGTGAGCATCGGATGCAGCGTCAAAGCAGGCATGGCAGGCCGGTCCGGTCAAATCACCACATCATTGTTGCGGCATCCGTCGGTATGGATGGGTTTTGTGGTCACTCAGACCACATGAAGCTGTCAGCGAAACGATGGTTCAAGCTCTTAGGGCGGGACTCATCCCGACCCCCAGGAATTTTCTTTCGGCCCTCTAGCAGCCTGTCGGACTTCGCGGATTAAAGAGTCGCAAGCAACTAACAAATCATCATTACGGAATGGTATGATTTCGATTGTTAAACAATAAGTTGGATTTGTTTCCATGAGCCGCTTCAAGCCCATCAGACGTACCATGAACTACTTGTTCCCGCTTTCGATGAACGGCTGGCTGCCGGAACATCATCTGGCGCGATTCATCGTCGAAATCGTCGAGCAACTGGACTTGAAGCCCATGGAGGGCGCCTACGGCACAAGCGGAAGCGCCCCGTTCCATCCGGCATTACTGCTATCCATTCTGGTTTACGGTTATGCCACGGGCGTGTTCTCCAGCCGCAAACTGGAGAACGCCACTTACGATTCAGTGGC
>JBDSSX010000100.1:0-3890 GCA_039928555.1 Nitrosospira sp.
GCGGACACCTGTGCCAGATTAGCTCGCGGAATGTTCAGCAGGAGTGCTTCCAGCGGTCCCACCATATAAACAAACACCAATGCGAAGCCGGTCATGATCAACGCCCGGCCGGGCACGTCACCCACCAGCACGAACAGCACCATGCCTATAAAAGCATAGATCAGGAAATTACCCCAACTTGCTGAACCAATAAACAGCGACATGCCGAAAGTCCGCTCACGGCGGACGATCTCAATCGATTTTCCCAGCACGTTATCATAGAACGCGGCCCGTTTATCACGATTCAGGCGCAACTCCTTGGCGCCATCGGTCAGGGAACGAAAATAAGCAAACAACCTGTCCTGCTCCTGAGCGGCAATATCCAGATGCCGTATGGCGCGCAAATGCGCAAGATGGTAGCCCAGCGATCCCAGCCCGATGACAATAACCGCGAGCAGGAAGACTTGCCAGGAAAGCAGCGCCATATAAATCAGACATCCAGCGACGATGACCGCATTGGTCAGGATTATCGGAAAGCTCACAAAAAATTCAGCAACATGCGTGCAATGCTCGGATAACGCGGATTGTACGCGTGCGGCGCCGATCAACTCAAGATGCCGGTAGTCGGAGGCTATCACGCGTTTCGCGATAAAGCTGCGTAATTCAGCATGGGCACGCTGCCCCAGACGCTCAAATAAAATATTCGCAATCATATAGCTCAGCATTACCGCAACCGCGGTTCCCGCAAAGATCAGCGCCATTTCCATGCGGTCTGGCGCTTCCGCCGTCAGCGCGGAACTGATCTGCGCCAGCAGGAATACGCTGCAAGCGCCATGCACTACGCTTGCAAACGAGGCGCCTATTAATAATCCTTTTGATTGACTGATAAGATACTTGAGCACGGCTGTCTCGTAATAAAGATGAATATGAAGGTGACGAATGATCACCATAAATATTTACTGCGGAGAGCACGAGGGCAGAACGGTTCATTTCCACAGAGCGTGCTGATCTCATCACAATACCCAATAACTTCTTCTTTGCTATCCGGACAGTAAATTTTCATTTTCCTGCCGTCGGCCGATTTTCTTGCGGATCAGCAAGCGCGGGCGGCCGCAGCCATAAATCCAGCAGGCGCAGTCATGAATCTGGCAATTATTGACAGTCCCCTTCCAGTAGATTTTGGACGCTTTTCAGTCAGAGCCGACTCATATTCGTTATCTTCAAAAAGAGATCGTTAAACAATAACGTTTCTCATTCGTCTTTCTCCACTATAGGGGACATTTGCCTCAAACCGAGTTCTTTCAGGAGTCCATTGATGGGTATGCAGCATGAGCAAATCCGGGAGCTATCCGCTTGTGCGACGCCATTGATGTCCCGCCCCGATGGAACCGTCTATGTTGCAACGTATTATGGCAATACGCTGCTGTTGCAGACCATTAATGGAGAGGAAAATCCCTCCAGGTGGAAACTGGCCCATCAGTCAGGCCAATTAAAGCTGGAGTGGACAGATACTCACTCGGGTATGCCGAACACGGCCGAATTGCTGGCAGCGCTCGAAGCCTCCTTCACCAGTTATCCCAATCAACATCAGCTCAACCTCCTGGCACCCGTTGGGCAAGCCGACGAATTGCTTCGATCCGGAATTCTGCTCAGAAGCGAGAACAATCAGCTAATTGCCTACGCCGAGCTTTTCTGGCAGCAGCCCAGAATCTGGCTTGCTTCCCCCCAGCCATACGCGTTTCCGCCATCATATGTCCTCAGCCAGGGCCGCCGCCACCCATTGCGGCCGCCTAAACCGATCGGCATCGTTTATCAGCGGCACATTTCATGGCTTGACCGTACGCTTTCGTTCCAAGCCGTGAATATCGAATACGATCTGGGACGCTTCAGCCGCTGGATGAACGACCCGATCGTGGCGGCAACCTGGCGAGAAGAAGGCGATCTTGATAAACACCGCGCCTACCTGGAAAACATCGCGGCCGACCCGCATGTCATCGGGCTCATTGGTTGCCTTGATGGCGAAGCGTTCGGCTATTTCGAAGTTTACTGGGCAAAGGAAGATCGTATTGCTCCCTTCTATGACGTGGACGAATTCGACCGTGGCTGGCACGTACTGATCGGAGAACCTCGCTTCCGCGGTAAACCCTTCGTTACCGCATGGTTGCCATCCATGTCTCATTACCTATTTCTCGACGATTGCAGAACGCAGCGGGTTGTCATCGAACCTCGCTCGGATAACCACAAGATGATTCGCAATCTCGCCATGTGTGGCTACGCGAATCTCAAGGAGTTCGATTTCCCTGACAAACACGCCATGCTTGGCATGTTGCTGCGGGAACGTTTCTTTGCGGAACGATTGTGGGTTCCACGTGATGCCGTAGCAACGTCACTTTCCGCAAACCTGTTCTGAGGATATCGCCATGCAAATCCATGACCTGATCGGTATCGGCTTCGGTCCGTCCAATATCGCGCTTGCCATTACGCTGGAAGAAAAAAAGCAGCATGGGTACAACGTGGATGCGTTCTTTATCGAGAAGCAGCCAAGTTTCGCCTGGCACGCCAACATGATGCTGGACAGTACGCATATGCAGATTTCCTTCCTGAAGGATCTGGCGACGATGCGCAATCCGTCGAGCCATTTCACGTTTATCAACTATCTGCATCAGAAACAGAGGCTGCAGGACTTCATCAACCTGAAAACCTTTTTTCCAAGCCGTCACGAATTCAATGACTACCTTGCCTGGGCCGCGGCGCATTTCAATAATTGCTGTGCTTATGGCGAAGAAGTTCTGGAAGTGCTCCCCGAAAAAAGGAATGACGAAGTCATACTCCTGCGTATACGCTCGCGTGATTCTGTTGGGACTATTCATGAACGGCTCACCCGCAATCTTATCGTTGGTGTCGGAGGCATGGCCAGCATTCCCGAGAACTTCCTTCCTTTAAAAGACGATCCGCGCGTGTTTCATTCAAGCGGATATCTTCGAGAGATCACACAGCATGATGGCGCCAAAAATATAGCTGTGGTAGGCGCGGGTCAAAGCGCGGTGGAAATTTTCATGGATTTACACAACCGCCCCGGCGCCCCACATGTCGATCTCATAATGCGCGCTCGTGCAATCAAACCGTCGGATGATAGTCCCTTCGTCAACGAAATTTTTAATGCCGATTTCACTGACTTCGTTTTCAGCCGCTCCGATCAGGATCGCGTTGCACTTCTCGACGAGTTCTGGCACACCAATTATGCAGCGCCCGATCTCGTTCTGATAGAACAGATTTTCAATGTGTTCTATCAGCAGAGAGTGACCGGCAATGCGCGCCACCGCTTCCTGCGCCGTCATGAAATCGTCAGCACCAATGCTTTACCGGAAGGCATTCAATTGGGCCTGCGGGATCTCAATGCCGGTCGCGAGCATGTTGCCACCTATGACGCGGTCATACTTGCCACTGGCTATAACCGGGACTATCACAAATCGCTATTGAAACCGCTTTCGCCTTATATGGGCGACTTCACGGTTGACCGTCAATATTGTTTGCAGAGTACGCCAAACTTTCGGCCCGCCATCTTCCTGCAAGGCGCCTGCGAATCAAGCCACGGCTTGAGCGATACCTTACTTTCGGTCACTGCGGTTCGCACTGATGAGATAGGGCAAGCATTGGTAGGCGTAGTCAAGCAGCCCGGAGCGAAGCACACGGATAATCCGATACGGGCGGTTGCCGGCCGGTGAATTTTTTATTTCTTTAATTTAATGCAGCCAATTCCACACTTTTTTTTAACCACGAGCAACTACAACTATGAAAGCCTACACAAAAACCAACATAGGGCTGAAACACCTGAAACACACTGTAATTTCACGTGCCCTGCAGTACACATTCCTGGCTT
Source organism: Nitrosospira sp. (assembly GCA_039928555.1). Lineage (GTDB taxonomy): Bacteria > Pseudomonadota > Gammaproteobacteria > Burkholderiales > Nitrosomonadaceae > Nitrosospira. The sequence goes on from JBDSSX010000100.1 coordinate 3,860, forward strand.
TATCCGTCACCGGTTATGCCCATGCGCAACA
>JBDSSX010000101.1:0-3830 GCA_039928555.1 Nitrosospira sp.
TTTTGCATGCTAACCTTTCAAGATACCCGGCAGCATCGGTACGAACCTGACCTCATCCAGTATTGTCTCAGTGTAGCCCTGCGAGTTATGTTCGATAACGCACAGAAATTGCTCCTGACTTCCTTTAGGAAAAACCATTCTACCGCCAACCGCTAAGTGCCCGAGCAATGACGGAGGGATATGCGCGGTCGCGGCGGTGAGAATAATGCCGTCAAACGGCGCGAACTCCGGCAGTCCGAGCAGGCCATCGGCATGCTTCAGGCGAACATTGTTGAGACGTAGTTCCCGCAGGCGGGCGCGGGTGCGGGTCAGCAATGGCCCGATGCGTTCGATCGAATATACTTCGCGTGCAAGCTGTGCCAGTATGGCTGTCTGGTAGCCGCAGCCCGAGCCGATTTCAAGTACTTTGCCGAGACTGGCGCCTGCGCGTAGCAGCTCGCTCATACGCGCTACAATAAATGGACTGGAAATGGTCTGCCCGAAATTGATCGGCAGGGCAATATCATCATAGGCGCGACTGGCCAGGACTTCTTCAATAAAGATGTGACGAGGAACCGCGTTCATCGCCCCCAGAACCACTTCATCGACGATACCCTGCTTGCGCAGACGCTCGATCATGCGTACACGGGTACGCTGCGAGGTCATGCCGATTCCGGAATGATGAATGTTCAAACTAAAATACCTTGAACTTGAACAGATGGTTTGTCACCATGGAACACAACGTGAGCTGCTTTACTGCAACTTCAGCCACTGTTTTACCGCATCCAACTGCCCATATCGGGTCAGGTCGATTTGTAATGGTGTTACCGATACGCGCTTACACTCGATCGCAAGGAAATCCGTACCTTCGCCGGCATCCTGGGCGGGGCCCGCGGCACCTACCCAATAGACTGTTTCGCCTCGTGGACTTTGCGATTTGACTACCGCTTCGGCCTTGTGGCGGCGGCCAAGCCGGGTTACCTCTATGCCTTTCAATTCGTCATAGGGAACATCGGGGACATTGACGTTGAGCAATACCGGCCCGTGGAGTTTGTCGCCTTCAAAACGTTGCACCATTTCTGTTGCGATACGTGCGGCGGTAGCAAAATTTCCGGTGGAAAAACTGGCGAGAGAAATGGCGAGAGAAGGGATACCCAGCAAAAAACCTTCGGTTGCGGCAGCTACTGTTCCGGAGTAAACCGTGTCGTCGCCCATATTGGCCCCATCATTAATGCCGGATACGACCATATCGGGCAATGTGTCCAGCATGCCCGTAACCGCCAGATGCACGCAATCCGTGGGCGTGCCATTTACGTAGTAAAAGCCATTATGGGATTTGCGCAGATTAAGCGGACGGTCCAGCGTAAGCGAATTGCTGGCGCCGCTTCGGTCGCGCTCCGGTGCGACCACGATGATATCCGCGATAACGGAAAGCGCTTCCGCAAGACAGGCAAGGCCTGGCGCAAAATACCCGTCGTCGTTGCTGAGCAATATGCGCATTCGATTCGAACAGTACCCAAGTGATTTTGTTACTTATCAGGGGCAAGCATACGCTTAAAAAACCAATCGACTTGCGGATCTGATTGGTCGGGGCGAGAGGATTTGAACCTCCGACCACTTGCACCCCATGCAAGTACGCTACCAGGCTGCGCTACGCCCCGAAGCATAAATTATAGCAAACAAGCCAGGAGGTGAGGAACCTCTATTGATGCCCAGTAGGGTGAAGGGTGTGAAATAATGAGCCGAACAAATCAGGGAGCCTCTGAAAAGTCCCGGGTTTGGCAGCAGAGCACAGATGCCCCAGAGACAGGGGAAGCGAAGCCACAAATGGTCACTTCCCTTCGGTAACGGAAGTTCGTATTTCCCGATAGCTGTGGTTGGTCTCGATCCAACGACGGCAGGCCACTAAGTGCCAGGAAGAGATATTCGGCTCGGAGCATTTCTCATTCTTGGAGCGGCCGGGATAGTACAAACAGACGCTACTCCTGCGTGTTAGCCAATTTCTTGGATACAAGCTCCTACCGACTTGCGCCTCACGATGCGGCGGTGTTACTCTAGTGCCACCAACAGTCCAAAAGGTGCAAGGCCATGACCACCACATCACTAAAGCTTTCTGATGAACTCAAGCAACGTGCTGTTGCCGCAGCTGAAAAAAAAGGGGTGTCGCCACATGCATTCATGGTCCAGGCGATAGAGAGCGCTGCCACGGCAGCTGAATGGCGTGCCAGTTTCGTAAGCGAGGCTCAAGCAGCACGGGAAAAAATGTTAAGCACCGGCAAGGGCTTTGATGCCAGCGAGGTTCATTCCTACCTGAAGGCGCGCATCGCTGGCAATAATCCTGCAAAACCGAAAGCCAAATCTTGGCAAAGCTGAGCTATTCGGAACGAGCGCTTGCCGATCTCGAAAGGCTAACCGGCTTTCTGATTGATAATGATCCTTTGGCGGCAGCAGAGACGCTTGAACTGATTGAGGAAGCCGTAAATTTATTAATCCGCCATCCACTTGTCGGCCGGCCCGTGGAGTATGAATTGCGTGAGTTGATCATATCTCGCGGACGTACCGGTTACGTGGCCCTCTATAGCCTGGAGGAAGATCAGGACGCTGTCTTGATTCTTGCGATCCGTCATCAGCGTGAAGCAGGGTATTTGGGGCAGGACGAGGATTGAGTCGTTGAAACTGACAAGGAACGCCGGAGCGCATACTGGCAACTATTCAAACACGCAATCAGAGAAGCAACAAATAACGCTTGGGTATTGGGGAATGACCGGTTCAAGTGGAGTATTCAAGAGAAATTGAAGAGAGGGGTAGAGCCTGCGGCCACGGGTGGCGATAGACGGTCGGAGCAATTCAATATCAATCGAGTCTGACCCTGAGCTATCCTATTTGCGATTTTGAATAGTACTGACCTGTGGGTCCATTTAATAACTGTTAGGCACCAAAGAAACATTTCACCGCATGGCAAACAACTCCGCAACACGACGTAATCGAGAAATCGATGAAATGGTGATTGCCCTTAAGCGACACTTGCGCGTACTGGAAGAGTACGGACGCAAAGTTTACTCCGACGGAAATGCGGATTACGCAGGTGAGATTGCTGGAAAACTCCGGTTACTTGTTACCAAGTTTGGTTCTAATAGGCCTCTTCTGATCGAGCTGATGAAGAAGACTGGAATCGAGCCACTGGTTACCCTGGGCGGACCCCCGATCATCCAAGCGCCTGGTAAACCCACTGCGGGTGACAAGATAAATCTGTCCGAGTACATGAACCTTGATGCTGTAGGCATCCGAATCGAGTCAGGAGAGTTTGTTATGCTGAACAAAAACCAGTTTGTTCGTGCTTGGGCAGAACAAACGGGGGCCTCTCACGAGGATTGGAGGATGGACCACGCCTTATCAGCCATACTTAGTAGCCCAATATACATCGGAGGTGTTCATGGCGCATTGAGAGAGCTCAAGGACACTACAGAAACGGTATTGCACATCGCACACAGATTTATTGGAGAATGAATTGTTACTTCTAACGGTGCCTAACAACACGTTCAACCCCGACTCGAAAAAGCGCCGCTTCGTGCTGCTTTTGTTAGCGGGTTAACGCGAACATTGAGCGTCTGCTTCGAGGAAGATCCGCCGTCTGTTCACTGTCGCCAGCGGCCTGCTGGACTTAAAGAATCGAAGCTAAAAAGTGAATGGGTGGCGAACCCACGGAGGATTTATTCGGAGCTTCCTTAAGATCGAAGCAACGATACAACACTTTTGATCTCGCCCCGCAACAACGTCAAATCGACTGTCGGGGGAAACACCCCGGTTAAGGCGACATTAGCCGATACCGGCTCGACCATGCCTTGTCCCAA
>JBDSSX010000102.1:0-9138 GCA_039928555.1 Nitrosospira sp.
CCCTACAAGCCAATGCCCAAGTTAATACCGGAATTCTCAACCGTTTCCTCTCACCATTAACCATTAGCGGCTACGCTGAAACTTACTATGGCGGTGATTTCAATAACCCGATTGGAAACACCAGGCCTTCGTTTATCTACAGCTTCAATAAAAATAATGAGGCTTCGGTAAATTTGGCCTTCCTGAAAGGATCGTACGTCACAAACAAGGTCAGGGCCAACCTTGCGTTCGCGGCGGGTACCTATATGAGTGCTAACTATGCGGCCGAGCCTGGCATATTGGGAAATTTTTACGAAGGTAATGTTGGAATAAGGCTATCTCGCGAAAACAATCTGTGGCTGGATGTGGGGGTATTCCCTTCGCATATCGGGCTTGAAAGCGCGAGAGGTAAGGATAATTGGACGTTAACCAGAAGTATCGGGGCGGACAATACTCCTTATTATGAATCTGGCGCAAAAATCGGCTACACATCGGAAAATGAAAAATGGTTTTTTAGCGCATTGGTTCTGAACGGGTGGCAACACATCAAACCGGTGGAAGGAAGCACTATTCCCTCATTCGGTACACAAGTTACCTATAAGCCTTCCCCGAGAATAATCCTGAACAGCAGCACATTTGCCGGCAGCGACAAACCGGACAATGCCAGGCAAATGCGTTACTTTCATAATTTTTATGGCATTTTCATGTTGACTGACAAGTTTGCCGCCACCATAGATTTTGATATTGGCATCGAACAAAGAAACCATAATTCCTCAGCCATGAATACCTGGTACAACTCGATGATTACCCTGAGATATACACCCACCGCGAAAACCGCAATTGCGGTCCGGGCGGAATATTACGATGACAGATATGGTGTAATCGTCACGTCCAGCACGCCCCATGGTTTTAAAACATCGGGATTCTCAGCCAATTTTGATTACCACATCGCCAGCAATTTATTGTGGCGGGTTGAGGCGAGAACATTGAGCAGTAAAGACAATATTTTTACCAATCGGGATGGCACCGCCACCGACAACAACACGCTGATTACGACGTCATTAGCTGTCAATTTTTGATGCAATTATTTTCTCGCGGAACAACAACTCATCGTTATGTCATAACGATATCGAGAATTCTCACCAATCAGATTCAGCGCACTAAATCTGATTGCCTGAACAGAATCGATTTTGCAAATAAGGCCTCCGGAACGCCTTGCCGCATCTGCTCCGCTTTCCGCCAGCCCGCTTGACGGCAATCACAAACGATGTTCGGAATTCGCTGAAAAAACGTATAAAATAGCAGGTTTTTTGCCACTTCTTTCAGGAACCACGCTTTGATCACCACCGCCAATATCACCATGCAGTTCGGGGCCAAGCCCCTGTTCGAAAATGTCTCCGTCAAATTCGGCGACGGTAACCGTTACGGCCTGATCGGAGCCAATGGCTCCGGCAAATCCACCTTCATGAAAATCCTCGGCGGCGATCTGGAGCCCACTTCCGGTAATGTCAGCGTCGATGCCGGCGAGCGAGTGGGCAAATTGCGTCAGGATCAGTTCGCCTTCGAGAATTGCCCGGTAATCGATACCGTAATGATGGGGCACGAAGAGCTGTGGCGCGTAAAGGAGGAACGCGACGCGATCTATGCCAATCCTGACGCCAGCGAGGATGACTACATGCATGCCGCAGAACTTGAAGCGCGCTTCGCCGAGCTGGATGGCTATTCCGCCGAAGCGCGTGCCGGAGAATTGCTGCTGGGCGTGGACATTCCGTTGTCACAGCATGCGGGGCTGATGAGCGGCATAGCGCCCGGATTCAAGCTACGTGTACTGCTCGCACAAGCGCTGTTTGCGAATCCCGAAATTCTGCTGCTGGATGAACCCACCAATAATCTGGACATTAACACTATCCGCTGGCTTGAAGACGTCATCAACGCAAGCAGAAGCACCATTGTCATCATTTCACACGATCGCCATTTTCTGAACAGCGTCTGTACTCACATGGCGGATCTGGATTACGGCGAAATTCGTATCTACCCCGGCAATTACGATGACTACATGACTGCGTCCACCCAGGTACGGGAGCGCATGCTGGCTGACAACGCCAAGAAGAAAACCCAGATTGCGGAATTGCAGTCGTTTGTCAGCCGTTTTTCCGCCAATGCCTCCAAGGCGCGGCAGGCCACCAGTCGCGCACGTCAGATCGAGAAAATAAAGCTGGAGGACGTAAAACCTTCCAGCCGCCAGTACCCCTACATCCGCTTTGAGATGGATGAACGGGAGAAGCTGCATCGCCTGGCGGTATCAGTGCAAAGTATCAGCAAGCAATTTCCAGGCATGGAAAAGCCGCTGCTGAAAAAATTCAGTCTCAACGTCGAAGCAGGTGAGAAAATCGCTATCATCGGTCCCAACGGTATCGGCAAGACCACGCTGCTGCGGTGTCTGGCCGACAATCTGGCACCCGATGCGGGAGAAGTAAAATGGGCGGAAAAAGCACGCCCCGGTTACTTTGCTCAAGATCATGCCAGTGATTTTGAAGCGGATATTCCACTCACCGACTGGATGACACAGTGGCGGCGCGAGTATGACGACGATCAGACTATACGCAGCGTTCTCGGCAGGTTGCTGTTCTCCGGCGATGAAGTAAAAAAACCGGTTAAAGTAATCTCCGGCGGCGAAGAAGGACGCATGCTGTTCGGCAAGCTCATGCTGCAAAAGAACAATGTATTACTCATGGACGAACCAACCAACCATCTCGACATGGAATCCATTGAATCCCTGAATGGCGCGCTGGAAAAATACACGGGGACGTTGATTTTCGTTTCTCATGACCGGGAGTTCGTATCCTCACTGGCCACCCGCATCGTCGAAATGAAGCCGGATGGGATCAGCGATTTCAAGGGCAGCTATGAAGATTATCTGCTGGGTCAAGGCGTAGTATGAGAAATCTCCGCCACGCTAACAAAACTAGCCGGCGGCAAGTAACGAGGCACTATAGCGCTCCCAATCAAAACAAGGGCCCGGATCGGTCTTGCGGCCCGGCGAAATATCGGAATGCCCGGCAATACCGGTGATGGGATAGGCCTTCTGCAACGCCAGCGTGAGCGCCACGAGCACCGCATACTGCCCGCCGGTAAACGGCGTGGCATCACCCCCTTCAAGCTCTATGCCGATCGAGAAATCGTTACAGCAAGCCCTGCCCTGCCAGCAGGATGCTCCCGCATGCCAGGCGCGCTTTTCACAGGGAACAAACTGGATGATCTCACCATCCCGACGGATGAAGAAATGGGTGGAAACCTTGAGGCCGCGCAGCGTCTGGTAGTAGGGATGCGCTTCGGGATCAAGCCTGTTGATGAATAGCTCGATGACACTGTCACCGCCGAATTCGTCCGGCGGCAGGCTGATGTTATGGATCACCAGCAAATCGATCGTACATCCAGCCGGACGCTCGTCGCAATTCGGTGAAGGAATAAAGCGTGCACCGTCCAGGCAACCCGTTTCGTCAATTTGTAGAGGGCTGGCCTTCACACGCTGCCGGGGTCCACGTTGCCTAAGTCGCTGTAAATTCGGAAGAGTTGAAATCTATCGCTGCAGGTGCAAACGACGATGCTCATCACTACAGAAAAACTTGTCTTCGGAGAGAATACTTTCGCTTTTCGGCAAATGCACACCGCAATGAGTGCAGCGCACCATATCTTCGCCTTCGATAGACGGCGGCTTTTTATCAGCCTCTTCCTGCCGTTTTTTTAATCCGCGCCGATAGCTCCGTACTACCCAGAAAACGAGCACGGCGATAAGGACGAAGAACAGTAGTCTACCCAACGCGTCTCCGTTACTGCATCAAAATTGGTCGGGGTGAGAGGATTCGAACCTCCGACTCCTGCGTCCCGAACGCAGTACTCTACCAGGCTGAGCTACACCCCGAATTATCTAATCAGCTACTACTTGTGCACGCACTGTTTTCAACAGTTACATCCATCAAGCGCGTGGGCAGCAATTGTACGCAGGAAGGGCCTTCCGGGCAATTCAAAATTATTTCAGACCTCTTGCAGACCACTACGCGGCAAAAGATGATATCAGGCTGGTATAGACCGCATTGGCTATTTTTTCGCCGGACCCGCTTACAATCTTTGTCCACTGGGCGCTATCTTCCGCCTCGGTGTCTTCGAGGATGACAGGAAGCTCAGCGAGCGTTCGAAGAACATGACAAATGTAATCAGCGATTAGCGCTAATCCAGTTCTCGATAATAAGTCCTGGATAATCCTTGAAATCGGCTACGTTGTTGGTGACCAGCGTCAAACATAGACTGGCGGCATGCGCGGCAATGAGCCGGTCCAGCGCATCACGCTTACGGTCGCGTACGGCGGCGCGCAGGAGGCCATAGCTGACGGCCGCGTTAGCTTCGAATGGGAGAACGAGAATATCCTGAAGTAATGCGGACAGCGTTCGTTCCGCTATGGCACGGCTTTCTGAACAGCGTTCCACGCCATAACGAAGCTCCGCGAAGACTATTGCGGATATCACCACGTCGCCGTAGTGCATTGTCGCAAAACGTTCGGCCACTTCCGGAGGATGCCGACGCATCAGATAGATACAGAAATTGGTATCGAACATGTAGCGCATGACTCACCAGCCCTGGCGTTCTTTTTCTTCGTGAAACTCTCGTTCCTCAGCCATAAAATCGGCGGGAAAGGCGGCAAATTTTTCCATAAGTCCCGTCAATGAACGTTTCTCGACAGGCCTTATAACGAGTGCATTACCTTGTCGTTCAATCTCCACATCCTGGTTAGGTTCGCTAAAACCCAGCTCCTTGGGAATACGTACCGCCAGCGAATTGCCGCTTTTGAAGACTCGGGTCAGCATATTTCCTCCTGATCAATGTATATACAGGATATACGTTACCCTAACCAAAGTCAATCTACCTACTAATCCAGGCTGTAGCTATCGGACGCATGCAATAGCTTGTATATCGAAGTGTTTAACAAGAACCTAATAATTTCGTGCCACCGCAAAAGTGGTCAGTTGTAACAGACATTCCTTGTAATCAGAATTCTGGATGGATGAAATTATTGCGGACGCCGTGTCGGATTCGGCTTGTGCCCGCTGCCGCGTGTAAGCCAGTGCGCCGGTCTGCTGGATAACCTCCAAAACCGGCCCGAACCCCCCCTCCCCACCCTTCTCAATGGCGTTGCGTATGATAGCGACCTGTTCATTTGATCCTGTTTTCATCGCATAAATCAGCGGCAGCGTAGGCTTGCCTTCGGCCAGATCGTCGCCCAGATTCTTGCCCGTCTCCTGATAATCCCCGGAATAATCCAGCATGTCATCGGTCAGCTGAAACGCTGTACCGAGATGCATCCCATACGCGGCCATCGCTTCTTCCTCCGCCGGTGTGGCATTGCCAAGAATTGCCCCCAACCGGGTCGCCGCCTCGAACAGCTTGGCAGTCTTATACCGGATCACCCGCAGGTAGTTTTCCTCATCGACGTTGGGATCGCGGCAGTTGAGCAACTGCAACACCTCGCCTTCAGCGATCGTATTGGTGGCATTGGCTAATACCTGCATGACGCGCATATTGTCCACTTCCACCATCATCTGGAATGCGCGGGAATAAAGAAAATCCCCGACCAGTACGCTGGCGGCGTTACCGAACAACGCATTGGCGGTGGCTTTGCTACGCCGTAACTCGGAGGCATCCACGACATCGTCGTGCAACAAGGTTGCGGTATGAATGAATTCGACGACCGCCGCAAGATTGAAATGATATCTGCCGGAATAGCCGAATGCGCCCGCGGCAAGAATCACCAGTGCCGGCCGCAGGCGTTTCCCGCCACTGTTGATGATGTATTCGCTTACCTGCCGAATGAGCCCCACATCGGAATAGAGTTTGTCGCGGATAACCGCATCCACCGCATCCATGTCCCGGGCGATAAGACTTCTGATACGTTCAATTGACACAGGGGTTCCCACAAAAAAGGTGCCATGGTAGAAACGTCGCTGCCAACGTGTCAAGTTCGATTATTGGGACAGCTACGCAGACAACTGCGATTTTGACACAAAACTCATTTGCAACAGGCCTTTGACCTTGGAGAGGCCGGTATGTATAATGCGCGCTTACTTCTTCCGGGGCGTCCCGAAAGAGCAATAACTGGAGTCGAACATGTACGCGATCATAAAAACCGGCGGAAAACAGTACCGTGTCGAAGCCGGACTAAAACTCAAAATAGAACAGATACCCGCGGATATTGGCAGCGAGCTGTCGATAGACCAGGTATTGATGATTTCCGATGGCGACAATGTCTCGATGGGTAAACCGCTGCTAAGCGGCGCCTCGGTTAAGGCGACCGTGCTGAACCAGGGCAGACACGACAAGGTGCGTATTTTCAAGATGCGGCGTCGGAAGCATTATCAGAAACATCAGGGACATCGGCAGAATTATACTGAAATCCAGATCACTGGCATTTCGGCATAGGGAGAGTTTACCATGGCACATAAAAAAGCAGGTGGCAGTTCCAGAAACGGTCGTGATTCGAATTCCAAACGCCTGGGTGTAAAGAGCTACGGCGGCGAGTTGATCCCGGCCGGCAGTATCATTATTCGTCAGCGTGGCACGCAGGTCCATGCGGGCGACAATGTCGGCATGGGCAAGGATCATACCCTGTTCGCCAAGATTACCGGCACGGTGAATTTCAGCACGAAAGGCGCGGCACAACGCAAAACAGTAAGCGTCATACCGGTCTAGATTTAACCCATTGTACGAAAAAGCCCTGTCGGCCCGGCAGGGCTTTTTCGTTTTGAGCATGCGTATCTGACCGGAAAAATTATCTTATGAAATTCATAGACGAAGCAATAATCCAGGCGGTTGCCGGAAAGGGAGGCGATGGCGCCGCCAGCTTCCGCCGGGAGAAATTCATTCCAAAAGGTGGCCCCTCGGGGGGCGATGGCGGGCATGGCGGCAGTATTTACGCCATCGCCGACCGCAACATCAACACTCTGGTGGATTATCGCTTTGCCCGTTTGCATCGCGCCAAAAAAGGAGAGAATGGGCGCGGCTCCGATTGCTATGGCAAGGGCGCTGACGACATTACACTGCGTATGCCGGTGGGCACGGTTATCACCAATGCCGTGACGGGGGAAGCCATGGCCGACCTGGCGCATCATGAGCAAAAGGTGCTGCTGGCCAAAGGCGGTGCGGGCGGGCTTGGCAATCTTCATTTCAAGTCCAGCACCAACCGTGCGCCCCGCCAATTTACCCTCGGTGAACCAGGGCAGGAATTCGAGCTCAAACTGGAGCTGAAGGTGCTGGCCGACGTAGGGCTCCTGGGCATGCCCAACGCTGGCAAATCGACCCTGATCCGCGCGGTCTCCGCCGCCCGCCCGAAGGTTGCGGATTATCCTTTTACGACGATGCACCCCAACCTGGGCATGGTGCGCGTCGATCAGAATCGCAGTTTCGTGATGGCGGATATTCCCGGTCTGATAGAGGGCGCGGCCGAAGGTGCCGGACTGGGCCACCGCTTTCTCAAGCATCTCATGCGCACCCGTCTGTTGCTCCATATCGTGGATATGGCGCCGCTGGATGAGAACATTGATCCCGTACGCGAAGCCAAAGCAATCGTCAAGGAACTCGGGAAATACGATGAATCGCTCTATCGGAAGCCGCGCTGGCTGGTGCTGAATAAAACCGATCTGCTACCCGAAAACGAACGCGAAAAGATTTGCAAAAAATTCATCCGCAGCCTGAGCTGGAAAGGAAAAAGCTTTACCATTTCAGCATTGTCCGGTGAAGGCTGCAAAGCCCTCACCTACGCTATCATGGAGCATCTGGAGCAGCAACCGGAGATCGGAAATCAGGAGCCGGCATTACCTGATGAGCAAAGTCCCTGACTCGCTATGTGATCTTTTTTCTGGATTCCTCACTCGATCTTTCCAAGTATTTTCTTTCGTACCCAGCGTTTCTTTTGCCAGATAATCACGCCGGTAACGGAGAGCGTCGCTACCAGCAATCCCATTGCGGAAATGAAGATACGGCCGGGCAGACCGAGGATACGGCCGGAATGCAAAGGGAACTGGGCTTGCATAAAGATATCTCCGGCACTGCCAGTGCCTGGCACATTGGCCCCGGCGGGCGATCCATCCCTACCATCGAAATACAGGGATGGATTCCCTAGTCCGATATCGCCATGCTCGTGCCCTGGCTCGAAGAAAGTCACGCCATAGATACCGAACTCAGGCACATAAAATATTCCGCCTGGTGGAGCGCTCCAGCCGAGCCTTTTAGCTTCCGCGGTGGCAAGCTGGAGGATAGTGTGCCGGTTAACGGTCGGCTCAATGGGCTGATCAGATGGATTGGGCGTTCCCGTGAAGGGACTCGGGGTCAGCGTCGAGAAGAGCGATACCAGCGGTCTCACCACCTCCTGATTAAGGTTCATGGACGTTGCGGTTACAGCCAGAAGCAGCAAGAACCCCCACACCCATACCCCACCGGAACGGTGCATGTCAAAGTTGAGCTTGGAGCGCCCCTGCCGCCAGCGGAAAATGAAAGACTTACGCCATGCGCTCGCCTTGGGGAACGAAATCCATAACGCAATGCAGCAGTCGAGAGCCCATACAATGGCAAGGATTCCCATAAACAGGATACCCAGCTCGACCCCGAACCCATTGGGGATATGCATGCTGTAGTGCAGCTTGTACAGGAATGGGAGTAAATTTTCGCGGCTGAGCGAAATCTCCCCCCACATCCGTTTTCCTCGTATTCCCCCGTTCACGGGATCGAGTGCAACCTGGTTGAAGTCCAACTCGAACGCCTTGCCTGATGCCGGATCAAGACGCGGGCCGACGCCCAGGCCCAGGTTTTGTCTAGGCTCCACCGTGAGCGGGACCCAGGTTATCATCAGCCGGTGATCGGCCGCTTCCAGTTTCTCGGCAACCAGCAGCGAAGGAAGCGGCTTTCCCAGCCCGCGCGCTTCGAATAGCTGCGGGTTAAGCCACTCATCCAGTTCATGATCCCACGAGATTATTGCACCCGTAAGCCCGGAAATGAACAGGAATACGGCCAGAAAAAGACCGGCCCAACGGTGCATCAGGACAAGAAAATTACGCCCGATCGACAGTTTGGCGGCGCGCTGTTTCTCGAATTGCTCGATTACATCGGACATTG
>JBDSSX010000103.1:0-2402 GCA_039928555.1 Nitrosospira sp.
TACAGAGCAAGGCGCAATGACGCGGAATGGTCATTCTATTCCAAGGCGTTGCAACGCAGCCATGTGCCACGGAAACCACGCGATCCGCCCTGTAGCGAACGCACCACAAAAGTTAAGTGGTGCAAAACGGATTTGTGGATCATAGCACTAAACTAAAAAATGAGCGGTCAACTACCGAATTTAGGGTACACAAGCTAAATCGTCCATCCGAGAAAAATGAGCACTCAAAACAGACTCTATAACAGGCACCTCGGATTCAGTCCCGTTCTTTTTGAAAAGACCGCAACATGCTCGCGGAGAGAGTACCCGCTATTTAAGCCGTTCGCCAGAGAATACCTTAAAGCGAAGACATACCGGCTGGCATGAAATCATTGAATTAAATCCGGAATGCAGCACGGATACGAATTTTTATGTGCGCGATCACTCAGCCATTATTATTTTGCAGCGTAGCTGAAGTCATGTACAGGAATAGTGCTGATGGGGTCATCATTCAGGCGGTTAGTCACGCTAATGCCGACAGGCTGCTAGCAACCTGCCGGACTTGAAGAATCGCAGCGAAAAGGTGACTGGGCGAGGACAGATTTTGACGATTTTGAAGTTCAATAGTTGTTCTATTGGCCGAAGAAGCGGCGAAATATGGACCGGCCAGACACTTTCGCAGCCGATTTCCTTTAAGTCCGGCAGGCTGCTAGAGTGTAACCCTACTCATCCTTTTCAATTCCTCCGTCACACTGCTTAATGCCTTAAGGAAACTTTCCACCTGCGCCGGCGTATTGCCGCTGCCCAGACTTACCCGCACCGCGCAACGCGCCAGCATCGATTCTACCCCCATCGCTTCCAGCACATGACTTTGGCCAGGATTTACACTGGAGCAAGCGGCGCCACTCGCTACCGCGAAACCTGCCTTGTCGAGACGAACAACCAGCGTATCGCCTTCAATGCCCGGCAATGCAAAATAACAGGTATTGGGCAAACGCAATGCGTCCACACCAAAAATAACGGCACCCATCTCAGCCAACCCCTGCTCCAACCGCGCACGCATGGCCGCAATGCGGACGGCACCCTCCGCCACCCGTGATTTAACCAATCCGCAAGCGACGCCAAACCCCACAATGGCGGGAACATTCTCGGTACCCGAACGCAATCCGTTCTCATGGCCGCCCCCGTAAATAAGTGGTTTAAGCAACAACCGCTTGTCTATAATCAGTGCCGCCGCCCCCTTGGGGCCATAAATCTTGTGCGCGGATAATGTCATGGCGTGTACTTTAAGCGAAGCGAAATCCACCGGAATCTTGCCAAATGCCTGCACCGCATCGGTATGCATCCATGCACCGCATGCCCTGGTTCTCTCCGAAATCGCTGTCACGTCCTGAATTACACCGGTTTCGTTGTTCGCCAGCATCACTGACACCAAGCCAGGCTGCTGTTCCATCACGGCATTGTCAAAATCGGTCAGATTCGCCCGCCCCAGATTATCTACAGCCAACCGGCGCAAATTCCATTTCCCGTTTGTGTTCCGCGCCAATTCCTGAGCTGCCCGCATCACACACGGGTGTTCAACCGCGCTGACGATAATTCGCGCCGGTTTCAGATAGCCTGCCGCGCCCTGGATGAACAGGTTATTGGCCTCTGACCCGCCACTGGTAAAAACCACTTGAGCAGGCTGTACGCCGATTGAATCCGCTACCTGTTCGCGCGCCTGATTTACGGCCGTGCGAGCTTCAACGCCACGAACATGGCGGCTGGAAGGGTTGCCAAACTTTGTCTGAAAATATGGCAGCATTGCATCCAGTACGGTGTCATCGACCGCGGTGGTTGCGTTATGGTCAAAATATGCGCCCATCAGCTTTTCTCATCCCCATCGAGTGGCATTCTCCATTGCGGCTGAGTTCCGAATACCTTCACTCTGATTCAAGACCGCGCAATCCGCTCTGTGGCGAACGCGCCACAAATATAAAGATCAAGCAATGTCAAAAAGTCTTTGGGTATCATACAACGAAACTGAAGAAATGAGCGGTCCACTGACGGATTCAGGATTATGCCAGAACCGTTTCTTCCGGCTGTTCACACGCTCTCATATCCTGCAGTACCGCGATATCTTTCACTTTAGGACTTGCCACCAGTTGCTCCAGCGTGACCAGCGCCAGGTAATCCCGTATTCTGACATTAAGGCTCGCCCACAAGTCGTGGGTCATGCAGCGTTGATCATTGTGGCAGTTTTCCTTGCCCCCGCATTGTGTAGCATCAATCGGCTCATCCACCGCGAGAATAATGTCTACCACGGACACTTCGCTCATCGGTTTCGCCAAGCGGTAACCACCACCGGGACCGCGCACGCTGCCCACCAATTTATTACGCCGCAGTTTTCCGAATAATTGCTCCAGATAAGACAGCGAAATCTT
>JBDSSX010000104.1:0-2202 GCA_039928555.1 Nitrosospira sp.
GTGCCAGCGTTGACGGTCCGCCTACTTCAATGACATGATCGACACCGCGTCCTCCTGTCAATCGGCGTACCGAATCGCCCCAGTTTTCATCTTTACGGTAGTTGATGAGGTGATCCGCACCCAGCGCATCAAGCCGGGCGAGTTTCTCATCGCTCGACGATGTGGCAATCACTGTCGCCCCCGCTATCCTGGCGAATTGCAAAGCGAATACTGAAACGCCGCCGGTGCCCTGAACCAGTACGGTCTCGCCGGGTTTCAATGCGCCGTCCACCATCAATGCCCGCCAGGCTGTCAATCCCGCGCAGGTAAGTGTCGCCGCTTCCGCGTGACTATAACCCTTCGGTGCATGAGTGAATGCGGTCGCCGGCATTGTCACCTGCTGGCGCGCGAAGCCATCAATGCCGTCGCCCGGAACGGTTTCCATGCTCTCAACCTCAGGTTCACCGTCCAGCCAGGTGGGAGAGAAAGTACTGACGACGTGATCGCCTGTTGCGAAGTCAGTCACTCCCTCACCCACCGCGATGACCTCCCCCGCGCCATCCGACATGGGAATGCGAGGCACTGACGGCGCCCATATACCGCTGACCACCGCGTAATCGTGGTAGTTAAGCGAACTCGCCCGGACGCGGACCATGATCTCGCCGGCTTCCGGCATGGATGAATCGCATGTGCCCAGCGTTACACGATCAAATCCGCCGCCTGGCTGCACATAAATTGCCTTGATAGTCATGATCTTCCTCTCTTGCAGAAATGTGAATGGGTTGAACCGTGGAGAATGTTTAGTGTATATACTCAGCCTGATCGTAAATAAATATTACCACTCCATCGGAGGGTGCGAGATCCTCGCGAGGCTGAAGAGATCTCCTTATACGATTAGCCCAATATTAAACCTAAATCCGGTAGTTGACCGCTCATTTAATAGATCAGTGTTATGATAAATAACAATATTTCGTATTATTTGACTCTCACCTTTTGGGTGAGGCCGCTACGGGGTGAATTGCACAGTTTTTGCGGCACATGGCGCGTTGTTCGCAACGCCTTGGAATGGAACGCGACCATTCCGCGTCGTTGCGCCTTGCCCGGCACCCCAAAAACCGCACACTTCACCCCGTCCACCTACCGGATTTAGGTTAAATCACGTTTTTTTGAGAAACGAGGAAACAAATTCATGGAGTCAAAACCCATCAGCAATACAGACAACATAATAAGTTCAAGGGATTTGTTAACGCGCATCAGTTGGCTCAAGCAGGAATTGAATTACCGGTTTTCCGAAGAATATTCAAAGGAATTGAAAGCGCTGAATGTGTTTGAGAGAAATATCGACCCCGTTGCCTCATTCTCGACGTACGCGCCCGGTGCGGACTTGATTCGCGACAGCTACTTTGAAGAATACAAAAAGGCGATGGAAGAACAGGATACAACAGATGTTTCCAGGGCGGCGTTCAGTCCCATCGATTTCAATGGCGTGATTTACTGGCTGCGTCAGTGAAGCCGAAGCGGCTGCGCCACTGGGGCCGGACCAGTGTTTCAGTGGGTGATTACCGTCTTTCCGATATGATCCGGCGCTTGTTGATAATGATACGCATAGGTGGCGTGATCGAAAGTGAATGTGCGAGCGATGACTGGCCGCAAGCCGGAAGCGGCAATGGCGCGATTCATTGCGTGGAACATTTCAACGGAGCCGACGTTGACGCCAAGCAGCCGGATCGAGCGCTGCATCAACGGCAGTGGATCGATCTGCCCGAAACCGGAAATTACTCCGATCAATGCGATAATGCCCCCAAACCGCACTGCCCGCAGAGAACGCTCCAGCGTATTCGCGCCGCCAACCTCCACTACGATATCGACGCCCCGGCCGCCGGTCAACCTCATCACCTCCTTGTCCCAATCCGGCGTATTTTGATAGTTGATGAGATGATCGGCACCCATTGCCTTCGCCCGCTCCAGCTTCTCATCGCTGCTTGAAGTCTGGATAACCGTTGCACCATGCAGCTTGGCGAACTGCAGAGCAAATAGACAGACCCCGCCCGTGCCCAGCAGGAGAACCGTCTGACCGGCGTGGATTTGCCCGGCTTCCACCAGCGCATGCCATGCCGTCACACCGGCATTTGGCAGCGTTGCCGCTTCCTCATAACTCAAATGCGCCGGAAAAGGAATAACCGCCCGCTCGGGAAGCACCACATATTCGGCCAGCATGCCATC
>JBDSSX010000105.1:0-5051 GCA_039928555.1 Nitrosospira sp.
GGAGGGCTTGATCAGCAACCCATGAATCTGGCTGGACAGAGAGTTGCGGTGAATATCTGCTACGAAGATGTATTCGGAGAGGAAATAATCAAACAATTGCCTCAAGCCACACTACTCGCCAACGTCAGCAACGATGCCTGGTTTGGCCGATCCATCGGCCCGCGGCAACACTTGCAGATTTCGCAAATGCGCGCAATGGAGACGGGACGTTATATGCTGCGCGCCACCAATACCGGCGTTACCGCCATTATTAACGAACGCGGCATCGTGTTGCAGGAAGCAGAGGTATTTACCACAACCGCGCTGCACGGTATGGCGCAAGGATACACCGGTGCAACGCCCTACGTCCGTTTCGGCAATAATCTGTTATTCGTGCTTGCCGGCGTATTGCTCGTTATCGGTTTGTTGCCGATTTTTCGCGGTGGACACAAAAACCTGTAAAATCCCTGCGGTGATGGGCATTAACCATCACTGCAATTTGTTCAGGCGTTCTCATGCTCACATTCCAGGAAATTATTCTCACCCTGCAACACTATTGGGACAAGCAGGGTTGCGCGCTGCTCCAGGCCTACGACATGGAAGTGGGTGCGGGTACCTCGCACACCGCTACCTTTCTTCGCGCGCTGGGCCCTGAGCCGTGGAAGGCCGCTTACGTGCAGCCTACGCGCCGGCCGAAGGACGGGCGCTACGGCGAAAATCCCAATCGCTTGCAGCATTACTACCAGTTTCAGACCGTGCTGAAACCCGCGCCCGCCAATATTCTGGAACTGTACCTTGGCTCGCTGGAAGAACTTGGTTTTGATTTGAAGCAGAATGACATTCGCTTTGTCGAGGATGATTGGGAGAATCCGACGCTGGGTGCGTGGGGTTTGGGTTGGGAAGTATGGTTGAACGGTATGGAGGTGACACAGTTCACCTATTTTCAGCAAATCGGCGGCATGAACTGCAAACCGATTACGGGCGAGATCACGTACGGTCTGGAGCGGCTTGCAATGTACCTGCAAGGCGTGGAAAGCGTGTTCGACCTGACCTGGACGCAAGGGCTCTCCTACCGTGATGTATACCATCAGAACGAGGTCGAGCAGTCCACCTACAACTTCGAGCACAGCAATACGGATTTTTTGCTGAATGCTTTTGCCAGTCACGAAATACAAGCCAGATACCTGATGGAACAGGGGCTGGCACTACCGGCTTACGAACAGGTGCTGAAAACTGCGCATGCTTTCAATCTGCTGGATGCACGCGGTGCGATTTCCGTTACGGAGCGCGCGGCCTATATCGGGCGAATTCGCGATCTCGCACGTAGCGTGGCGCAAGGCTATTACGAGAGCCGCAAACGTTTGGGTTTCCCGATGGCGCCTCGTTTGTGGGTCGAGCAGTTGACGGAGGGAGCCGCTTGAGTAACGCAACCGGAAATCTGCTGGTTGAGTTGCTCGTTGAGGAGCTGCCGCCAAAATCACTCAAGAAACTGGGTGATAGCTTTGCGGAAGTAATGGCTGCAAGCCTTAAGGCTCAGGGTTTGGCCAGGAATGATGCTGCCATCACGGCTTTCGCTTCGCCGCGTCGACTCGCAGTACATATCAGGAGCGTAGCAGCGCAAGCAGCTGATAAATCCGGTTCACAAAAATTGATGCCGGTGTCAGTGGGTCTGGATTCCAATGGGCGGGCCACACCCGCGCTGCTCAAGAAACTCGGCAGTCTCTGCGTCAATGCCACGGATATACCGGTGTCTCAGCTTAAAAGAGCATTTGATGGCAAAGCGGAGGCATTGTTCTTCGACAGCATAGTGAAGGGCGTGATGCTCGCAGAGGGTTTACAGAGAGCAATTGATGAAACGCTCATCAAATTGCCGATTGCGAGGATGATGACCTATCAACTGGCTGACGGGTGGAGCAGCGTGAATTTTGTGCGCCCCGCGCACGGCCTGATCGCCCTGCACGGCGCGAAAATCATACCCATTAGCGTTTTGGGTTTGACTGCCGGACGAGAGACACAAGGGCATCGCTTTGAAGCGAAGGTTGAGGTGGTGGTGTTAAGGGATGCTGACAGCTATGAGTCGCAACTGGAAACAGAAGGGGCGGTCATAGCCAGCTTTCCGGTACGTCGTGACGAGATTGTCCGGCAGCTTAACGCTATCTCGGCTGAGAAAGGCCTGAAAGCGGTAGAAGACGAAGCGCTGCTGGATGAAGTGACCGCGCTGGTCGAACGGTCGAATGTTCTGGCCGGAAAATTCGATAGCGCATTTCTGGAGATACCGCAAGAATGCCTGATTCTGACCATGAAGGCGAACCAAAAATATTTTCCGCTTCTGGACGCAAACGGCAAGCTCTCCCACCAATTCCTGATCGTTTCGAACATTCGCCCGGTGGATACTAGTCAGGTAGTTGCCGGCAACGAGCGCGTGCTGCGCTCACGTCTGGCGGATGCGAAATTCTTTTTCGATCAGGATCGCAAGAAAACGCTGGCTTCGCGCGTGGCTGGTCTGGATAAGGTTGTCTATCACAACAAGCTCGGTACGCAGGCGGAGCGCGTGGAACGGATATGGGCAATCGCACAGGCGATTGGTTTGCGATTGGGTGGTAACGGACTTGCGGGACAAGCGGGCGAAACCGCGATGCTATCCAAAGCAGACTTGCTCACTGATATGGTAGGCGAGTTCCCCGAGCTGCAAGGCATCATGGGACGCTATTATGCCCAGCACGACGGGCTGTCGGACGATATTGCATTTGCCATCGAAGATCATTACAAGCCACGATTTGCAGGCGACGAATTGCCGCGTAATATGACAGGACTCTGCGTGGCATTGGCGGATAAGCTGGAAACACTGGTTGGCATGTTTGGCATTGGACAGATTCCGACCGGGGATAAAGACCCCTTTGCGTTACGCCGTCACGCCTTGGGCGTGACTCGCATGCTGACGGAAAAGAAGCTCGAAATCTCTCTGGAAGAAATAATAAGCATTTCGAGCGGAGTGTTCGATGACAGGATTAATTTCGGTAATGCCGAGTCTTATCAGTTGCATAATTTCATCTATGAAAGAATGTCCAGTCAACTGCGCGAACAAGGCTATTCGCCACAACAGATTGAAGCGGTCATTGCCAAACGGCCACAATTTCTGAACGAAATTCATCAGCGTCTAGCCGCCGTCCGCACCTTTTCCGCTTTACCCGAAGCTGAAAGCCTCGCGGCCGCAAACAAACGGGTGAGCAATATTTTGAAGAAGGTAGAAGGCGAAGTCGGCGATACGGTAAATGTCGAGTTGTTGCAAGAGCCTGCCGAGCAGGCACTGCATGCGGTACTCAACGTGGTAATGCCAAAAGCGGATATTGCTTTTAGACTAGGGGAATTCAGCCTGGCTCTGCAAGAACTTGCGGCATTGAAAACACCGGTGGATACCTTCTTCGACAACGTGATGGTCAATACGGAGGATGCCGCTTTGCGCGCCAATCGTCTTGCCCTGTTGGCCCGGTTGCAGCAGGAAATGAATCGCGTGGCCGATATTTCCAAGCTGGCTACTTGATATGGGCTACTTCATATGAAACTGGTCATTCTCGATCGCGACGGCGTCATCAATCATGACAGCGACGCGTTTATTAAAACGCCGGATGAATGGAAGCCGATTCCCGGCAGCCTGGAAGCAATTGCACGCCTCACGCAGGCAGGTTATCGGGTCGTGGTCGCCACCAACCAGGCCGGCATCGGCCGGGGGCTGCTGGACATGGCGGCGCTCAATGCGATCAATGACAAGATGTGGAAAGCGGCAAACCAGGCAGGCGGACGCATTGATGCGATGTTTTTCTGTCCTCATACGAATGCGGACGAGTGCGATTGCCGCAAGCCCGCGACCGGAATGTTCAAGGAAATCTCACAACGCTTTGGTCTGGAGCTGAATGGTGTGCCCGCAATAGGCGATTCAATGCGTGATTTGCAGGCTGCGGCGGCGGTGGGTGCGATTCCGGTTCTCGTGCTGACCGGCAAAGGAAAAAAAACAAAAGCGGGGGGCGAATTGCCGGAAAACACTCGAATATTCCGTGACCTCGCGGCAGCCGTTGATGCACTGACAGAATGAATATGATCCTGCCGGTGCTGCGTTCAACGCTATATAGCCTATTGCAGATCGTCATTACTCCGTTTTATTTCCTGATTGTATTCGCCGCGTTTCCGCTGCCACCTATCAGCCGCTATCGCATCACTTCCGGCTGGGCGCATCTGATGCTGTTTCTGCTGCGCATTATCTGTGGCATACAATATCGTGTTATCGGCACGGAGCATATTCCGCAAACACCGAGCATCATACTGTCCAAGCATCAATCGGCATGGGAAACCCTCGCGTTTCAGCAGATCTTTCCGCCCCAAGTGTGGGTGCTAAAAAAAGAACTGCTGCGCGTTCCATTTTTCGGTTGGGGATTGGCAATGAACAGTCCCATTGCGATCGATCGCAGCTCAGGAAAAACGGCGCTGAAGCAAATCGTCGAGCAAGGAAAAGACCGGCTGAAGCAAGGCTTCTGGATCGTGGTTTTCCCGGAGGGCACGCGTATTGCGCCGGGGAAAAAAGGCAAATACCACATTGGTGGCGCATGGCTCGCCACGCATACCGGCGCACCGGTGATCCCGGTTGCACACAATGCGGGAGAATTCTGGGGCAGGAATGCTTTTATCAAACACCCTGGCACAATTACGGTGAGCATCGGCGCGCCGATAGATCCCACCGGAATGGAGTCCGGCGACCTCAATGCCAGAGTAGAGACCTGGATCGAGGCGGAGATGATTCATATCGGCGACCGGAATCAGGAAACATATGACGACAGCAAAGTTATTCCAATCTCCGAAGGATAAGCAAACAGCGCTCGCGGAAGAAATCCGCCGTGTCAGCTTGAACGGCAAGGAAGTCGCTTATACGCTCAAGCGCTGCAAACGGAGAACCATCGGCATGAAAATAGACAGCCGGGGCTTAACCGTCCGCATTCCGTCGAGAGAATCGTTGCACTGGGTCGAATCAGTATTGCGAAACAAGGCTGATTGGGTAGTAGAAAAACTCGATGAATGGAAAA
>JBDSSX010000106.1:0-4791 GCA_039928555.1 Nitrosospira sp.
CGTCCGTCGAGAACAGGTTCATGTACATCAACGGAGTAGGGGATTGTTTCTGCGTCGTCACGCCGTATTGCCGGACCGCCTCCGGCAGGCGCGGCAGCGCCTGGCTCACCCGGTTCAGCACGCGCACCGCGGCGATATCCGGATCCACGCCGGGCGTGAAGGTGATCACTACCTGCAGGGTGCCGTCGGAACTGGCGATAGACTTCAGGTACATGATGCCTTCAACGCCGTTGATGGCTTCTTCCAGCGGCACGGCAACCGATTCGGCGATCTCTTTCGGGTTGGCGCCCGGGTAATTGGTGCGCACGAGAACGGTCGGCGGGATGACTTCGGGATATTCGCCATTCGGCAGCAGAGGGATCGCAATCAGCCCACCGGCAAAAATCACGATCGACAGCACAGCCGCGAAGATCGGACGGTCGATAAAGAATCTGGAGAAATCCATCGAAGTTACCTACCGCGCCCTACAGCGCAGCCATCGGGATTTCGTTGGTTTTAACCGGCATGCCGGGATGGATTTTCTGCTGGCCGGCAACCACGATCCTGTCCTCCGGCGCAAGACCGGACTGTATCACGCGCAATCCTTCCGCCATGCGGCCGGGCACGATGTCCTTGCGGTGGACTTTGTTATCCTTGTCCACCACGTAGACGTACTTGCGGTCCTGATCGGTCATCACGGCCTTGTCATCGATCAGCAGGACATTTTCCTTCCTGCCGCTGACGAATTGCACGCGTACGAATAAGCCGGGAGTAAAAACGCGATCGGCATTTGGAAGCACGGCGCGCACGCGTATCGTTCCAACGGCGGAATTGACCTGGTTGTCGAAGAAGTCGATCGTGCCCGCGTGGGGATAGCCTTCCTCGTTGGCGAGGCCGACGCGTACCGAGGTGCCTGCCGGCGCCCCTTCGCTCTCGCGCGCCTGTTCGCCGTAGCGCAGGTAGCTGCTCTCGTCGACATCGAAGTATACGTACATGGGATCCTGCGACACTACCGTGGTCAGTATGGTCTGGTCGGCAACGGCCAGGTTGCCAACGGTTAACAGGGCACGGCTCGTTTTCCCGGCGACTGGCGCGCGCACCTCGGTAAATTCCAGCTGGAGCTTCGCATTGTCTACGATTGCCTTGGCCGCATCGATATCCGCGGTGCTCTGCGTGAGCGTGGTGCGGCGCGTGTCCAACTCTTCACGCGAGATTGCCTCGGCTTCCATCAGCAGCCGGGCGTTCTGGTCCCGCGTACCTGCGAGCTTTTTCGCCACGCGCGCCCGATCGAGCTGCGCCTGCGCATTGGCCAGTGCCATCCGATAGGGGCGCTGATCGATGAGGAACATCAGGTCACCCTTTTTCACTTCCTGGCCCTCCTTGTACGCGACACGCTGCACATAGCCGCTCACGCGCGCCCGCAATTCAATGGTATCGATCGCGCTGGCACGGCCAGTGTATTCATCCCATTGTTGTACCGATTTGGAGAGCACCTGGGCAACGCTGACTTCCGGCGAAGGCGGCGTCTGCTCACCCCCTGCCTGCTCGCTGTCGCAACCTGCGAGCAACAGAATCAATGCGACGATTGCGTTTGGCATAAGCGGCCAGCTACGGAACACGCTACCGGCCGGGGAGTGACGCATGCATATCCTCATGGCTATTCCAACAGACAACAAGGCAGGAGCTTGTGTACCCCTAATGGAGCTAACAGATACCCTTGCGAAACAGACACGCTTGTGATCATACGGCGGGACCGGATTATTGAAGGCGAACAGGATCGTGGTGGTTAACGAGGCCGAGGCAAAAGGGCGGCATACTGCGAGGGCTTCATGCTGTGCGTGACATAATACTCAAAAAGCGCTTGATGGCAACTATTATACCTATTCGTTTCTTGCTTCAGGAGCACTGCGCTGCCCCTGCTCTGCGAGGCACCCGGCCCTGATCGTTCACTGGCTGCTGCAGTTGCAGCACCGTGTCCCCCAGGCGGCCTTTTCCGGCGGAAGAATACGCAGGGAAAAGGGTGGCGACTCGTCATCACCGCAAGACGGGTGCCAATCCGTGCGTATGACAGCGGCTTGCGGCTTGCCTCTTGCGGGCTGGGGAACTCCAGGTACCTCGCCCCACCAGCGAACGCTTTTCCGCCCTGGTTTCGTCAACCTTGGGACAACGAGTAATCCCCGGAAGATCAGGATGCCACGCAAGACCTTCTCGGATCAAGGAAATTATTTCAACATTTTTTTGCTGGGCTCTGCCTATTGTTTCATAGCGAGTCTTGCCATCCGCATGTAGCCGCCTTATATTACCCAATATCCCACTACATATCATGCAGCGTGGTCTGTCCCTGTTACCCGTTCATATCAAATGGTTAAGCATCATGCGGAAGACATATTTCGACGCTGCAAATAAGTTTGAGCCATATTCCGCTCTATATTTCGCTGGTGCGACACCTGACCAAGTCAAAGAGGCAATAGTCACTCTGCTTGAACCGTACATACGGGACAAGTCGAAGCTACGGGAACTGGCCGTATCTTTCTTCGCTACAGAGGCTGTGTGCGTAGGACAGCTCTCATCCAGAAAAAACTGGAAAGAACTACTCGATTGTTGCTTTAATATTCGCGAAAGTGCCATAAGGGTCAATGAACGAATGGCGTTTGAGGTCATAGGTTTCTTCGAGCTGGCGATTACAGCCGCGCAAGCAAATTATGCCCTTATGGTAATCTTTGAAGTACCGAAGGATGAACTAGCACTTGATGAATTCGCATTCGAGCTATTCCGAACTATTGGTAGCGTTATCGAATCGAATCTGCAACCGTACATCAAAGAACTCTATTGCCTACTGACCGTCGCTTCAAGCAAAGTGCCTGACATAAAATCAGTAGTAGCCGCGGATTTTGGTCAGATCTGTGAGAAACTGGAGAAGGCGCTCAAGAACAATTTGCTTCTCACCCCTGAGCCATGGTCCTTACGAGTCAATCAATGGCGAAATATTGCACAGCATCATTCGTACATCGTGCGCGATGACTCCGTTGTAGCCATGTACGGCAAAGCTCAGCCTCCCAAACAGATTATTCTCTCTCGTGCTGAATTACTCGATCTGGCCCGGGAGCTTGGGTGCGCTGAAGAGTTCCCGCGCAATCACAACCATCAACCATATCGAGAGATTGGAAGCGTACCTCCCTCAGATTGAGGTTAATCAATACAACCATGCAACCGCCCTCACCGCATCCTTCGCGACACAAGGATTCCGTTTACTGAATCTCCAAATTGACGAGTGTAGTGCGATTGCCGTCTTGGAGGACGTAGCACCAAGTGGAGGAAACGAACGCCTTATACACTGTTCTCAGTTCGTAGCGACCATCGCGAGTCGGTTTTCTGGTGTTTCAGTGCAGGTGCAGTATATCAAGAACGGGTGTCACACATGGACATTTGAGGCGTTAGCGGAGGACCTCGACCATATCATGAAACTTTCCAATCCTCTCTCAGAACTTGCTCAAGTAATTACGTTCAGAAAGACAACGTAGCTTTTTCATCAAGTGGATGGTTCCAGCTACGCTATTGTCCGGCAGCTGGTTTTCACCTGGACGGCCGCGAGGAAGACGGGGGATGTCGAGACGGTCTTGTCGTTGATGGCGGATGAGGTTGTCTTTCTCGTGCCGGACCAGCCTGTGATGCGCAAGGCTGACTTCGCTGCTGCGGCACGCGCCCAATCAGGCCGGGAGGCTCCGCAGTTCGACGGCAGAAGCGAGATACAGGATATCGCGTATGCCATCGGCAAGCACACCAGAGACGAATTCCAGTGGAAGGCGAGTGCAGCCGACGGCAACGATACGGTTTGCACGCTGAGCGAAAAGCGTGGCGAAATCGGCTGCCTCGACAGCGACTTGCACAGGACCGGGGTAGTTTCAGCCTGTATGTCTTCACCATCGTGCTGTGGAATATGGTCTACCTGGAACGAGCTGTGCAGGTTTTAAGCGAGTCGGGCAAGGAAGTGGACGACAAGCTGCTGCCGCACTTGTCACCACTGGGCTGGGAACACATTAACCTGACCGGCGATTACATCTGGCGGCAGAGCCGGCAGGTCGAACAGGGTAAGTTCCGCCCGCTATGGACGACCGGCAAGGCTTAGCGTACGATTTTTTCCGTTTCGTGAGCAGACCCCTATTTGCGCCGCCGGGAAGATGCAGGTAGGCTTTGCAATAATTTTCGGACGCTCCTGACAACAAATGACGGAAACCTACGACGTGGTCGTCATCGGTGGCGGCATCCATGGTGCGGGCATTGCGCAAGCGGCGGCAGCGCGGGGGTTTTCGGTGATGGTGCTCGAGCAGACCGGGATCGCGAGCGGCACCTCCAGCCGCTCCAGCAAGCTCATTCACGGCGGGCTGCGCTATCTGGAAAGCAGGCAATTTTCGCTGGTGCGCGAATGCTTGCGTGAACGCACGCTGCTGCTCGAGCTCGCGCCACAACTGATTGAGCTTAAACCATTTTATATTCCGGTATATCCAGATACCACGCGCCGCCCCTGGCTATTACGCGCGGGATTGAGTCTTTATGCGGTGCTGGGCGGTTTGCATCCGGCCACGCGCTTTCGCCGCATACCCCAAAACCAATGGAAGAATCTGGATGGGCTGGACACGGCTCACCTTGAAGCCGTGTTTCAGTATAACGATGCGCAGACCGATGATGCGGCGCTAGCTCGTGCGGTAATGCATTCGGCGCAGCAGCTAGGCGCGCAATTGAAAATGCCCGCCACATTTTCCAGCGCCCATCTTGGTGACCGGTACAACACAATCGAGTATCGGCATGACGGAA
>JBDSSX010000107.1:0-3497 GCA_039928555.1 Nitrosospira sp.
AAGCACGCAAACGATAAATGTTTGATGAGGTCGAGACTTATCCGCTGGACAGACAATTCATGGCCGCAGCCCTCTGCAATGTCACCATACGGAAAAAGCCATGAAAACTCCGCCGGGTCACTCTTCCACGTCGCGCAATACCGCCCCCGTCCAACTGCCGGATTTAGCCCGGATGTTTCATAAATTCGCGTGATGATTGCGCAGGATTTTGTTTTGTAGGGAGATTTTGTGAAAGAGCGGCGTAGTTATTCATACGCCCGACTGAGCAAAATTTCCATACGAAACAAAAGACCAGCGAGGACGCGTGAATTTATGAAACATCCGGGTTAGGTTAATTGTTCATATACAGCCGCAACGTTTCAGTACCTCTATTCCGGGATCAACCTGCCAATGTTATCGTACAACCAGGCCACCAGTGCATGGGCGTTGGCCCCGTAATGGATTTCACGATGACAATTGGGACAAAGCGCCACGGCATTGGATATGGTGTCCGATCCCCCATCGGCCAGTTGCCGCATGTAATGCAATTCAAGATGGGGCAGCCCATCAACGTTCTTAAAAGACGCGGCTTTCTCGCAACACTCGCAAACCCCTTCCACCTGCTGTAATACCCACGCTTTCACGGACGTGTTCCGTCGAAATTGCGTGACCGTCACGCGCCGGGATTTCGGATTGGCGTTGCCGCGTGGAATAGCGGGATTTTTTTGCTTCAGTTCATCCCGCACCGCAATCTTGAAAGCCGCAACGGGTATCGCCTTTTGCCTCTGTGTTTCCCACAGAAATTTTTCGATCTTTGCCGCAACGGCGGCATCGATGTTTCGCGCGGGTTTGAGACCGGTCACCCAGTTGCGCCCCATGAGTGCAAGCACATACGAAATGTTTTGCATCCGGTATTCGTATGCCTTCTCACTTCGGCCGAATGTCTTCGCAAGCTGCTTATAGTAATGTTTCTTTATAAAAGGCTGGCCTAAACGCTCATCGCGTTGCATCTCGACGTAGGCTTCCACCGAAGCTTTCAGTTCTTCGTCGTTCCATTCATCATTCATCCTGATATCCTATTAACATAATGGAGTCATTCATTCAGAATGGATGATCCATACGCTTTGCAAAAAAAAGCATCGTGGTTAACCCGGATGTTTCATAAATTCGCGTGATCATCGCGCAGGATTTTGTTTTGCAGGGAGATTTTGTGAAAGAGTGGCGTAGTTATTCATACGCCCGACTGAATAAAATTTACATACGAAACAAAAGACCAGCGAGGGCGCGCGTCAATTTATGAAACATTCGGGTTAAGGCTTTCTCTCCCTGTCCGTCTTGTTGCTACGCGAAATGGAGAGCAACAGCCATATCCCGCCGACTGACGCGCACGAATAACCGATCAGCCCGAAGAGAGGCAGCCCTAGCAAGGTGGGCCCGCCGGGTACGGTCATGACAATGGATGAGCCCACAATAATAGCCGCGACAACGATACCGATAACCAGGCGGTTGGCCGCGCCACCCAATTGGTCACCCACATGCTGGAGATGCGCGACCTCAACGTGAATATCCAATCTGCCACGCCGGGCGGTGCGCACCAACCGGGCAAGATCGCGAGGCAGATCAGCGATGAGGGCGGCTATATCAGAGGCCGCGCGCCAGCCCCGTTTGGCCATGGCTGAAGGCACGTAACGGGCAGCCAGCGCATGCCGTAGCATCGGCAGCGCTTCCCCGGCCAGATCCAGCTCCGGATCAAGTTCGCGCCCCATGCCTTCCAGCGTAATAAAAGTCTTGACGAACAGCGCCAAATCCGGCGGCAACGAAAGCCGATGCCCGCGCAGGATAGTCACCAGATCAGAGAGCATATTGCCCAACTTTAGCTGCTTTAATGGCACACCGAGATATTGATCGACAAATGTCCCGATTTCACCCGTCAGCACATCCTCATTGATGTCGCCACCCATCCCGCCACGGCTTGTCCAATCGAGCAGCACATCGGCGACACGCATGTGTTCATGCTGAACCAATCCCAGCAGGAGACGGGCCAATTGGTCGCGGCGTTCTTCGGTGAGCCGCCCGACCATGCCGAAATCGATAAACGCGAGGCGATTGCCGGGCAAATAGAATATATTGCCGGGATGCGGGTCGGCATGGAACAAACCATCCTCGACGATCATCTTTATTACCGCATGCACGCCACGGCTGGCAAGGATCTTGCGATCAAGACCGGCCTGATCCACAGCGGCAAGATCGCGGCCGGGAATGCCGTCGATAAACTCCTGCACGCATACCCGCTCGCCTGTCCATTGCCAATAGACGCGAGGGACAACGATGAGCGGGAGCGTGAAGCCGGTCTCGGCTGTAGCCGCCACAGCATCAAGGCCAGCCGGTGGTTCAAGCGTGGAATCCGGGCCCGAATAGCCCGAGAAATTCATCGCGATACGTTCGGCATTCCGGCATTCGACCCCGAAATCCAGTTCACGCCGAAGCGATTGAGTAAATTGTCTGACGACCTCTTGCCAATGAACATAGCGCAGTTCCGAATTTCCCGTTTCGATGGCTTCCGCCAGCCTTGAAAGCCAGCGCAGATCCGCCTCGATGACCAGCCGGACACCGGGCCGCCGCACCTTTACCACCACCTCGCCGCCTTCTTCCAGGCGGGCGCGGTGCACCTGCGCTATCGACCCGGTTGCCAGCGGCTGGGGATCGAACGCGGCGAATATCTCCTCGGGCGGGGCGCCGAGATCTTCGGTTAACTGCTGATGGACTTCGGGATAAGGTGAAGCAGGCGCGCTGTCCTGTAGCTTGCTGAATTCCGCGATCCACTCAGGCTCAAAAAGATCGACACGAGTAGCGAGAATCTGACCAAGCTTGACGAAGGTTGGCCCCATCTCCTCCAGTGCCCGCCTCACCCGCGCGTGAGGCGGGAGATGAGCGAGTTCTCCGGCTTCATGCCAGTGCAATACCCGGCCAGCCCGCTCCAACATATTGGCGAGCCCCATCCGGCGCACCATATCGCCGAATCCGAAACGAATCAGGATTGATGCAATCTCTTGCAAGCGCCCGAGATCACGGGCCGCCACTAATGCCTGCCAAAGCATCAGATATCCTTCAGAAATCTATGCATTGACCAATCGGAAAGGATCATAAAAAAGACTCATCTAATATGATGATTAGAAATCATATTATACCCATCATGCGTCTTATTGTGCCACTGCGGAATCTATAAGATAACTTCTAACCTTTGCCAGCACGCGCACCGGAAGCTGATGAGAGTCCGTAGCCCCTGCCTAACGCTCATCGACTGGAGGTAGGGCCAATATAGATGGAGTAATAAAAGGAGCCACACCGGCAAGCGTTTTCCCGGCATCTCCCGTATACCGGAAACGCGCGCCCTACGAGGCTTTTTAGCGCGGTCTACGGTGTCCGGATATCAGATCAATGTACCAAAGCTCCCGAACCAGCCAGCAGAATCAGGATAAAAGCGCCCCAATAAATCATGTTGTCCATGGTATTACCTC
>JBDSSX010000108.1:0-2991 GCA_039928555.1 Nitrosospira sp.
CACACTGGGTAACCGGCAAGCGGCAGCATTCGTCCCAGCTCCGAATGTCACAGAGGAGCAACTGGCCGATGCCGCCCAACTGGCATCGCTAGTGGATGAAACACCGGAGGGGCGCAGCATTGTCGTACTGGCGAAGCAGCGCTTCAACATTCGTGGACGCGAAATGGCATCATTGAATGCGACCTTTGTTCCATTTAGCGCGCAGACTCGCATGAGCGGCGTGGATGTCGGCGGTCGTGCCATCCGCAAAGGCGCCGCCGATTCGATAAAAAAATACGTGGAATCGCTGGGACATCCTTTCCCTTCTGAAGTCACCCGAGCCGTGGGAGATATTGCGCGGCGCGGCAGCACGCCTTTGGTCGTGGTCGACGATGGCCATGTCATGGGGGTGGTAGAACTCAAGGATATCGTTAAAGGCGGCATCAAGGAACGCTTTGCCGAGCTGCGCCGCATGGGTATCAAAACCGTAATGATTACCGGCGACAATAGACTGACCGCCGCCGCGATCGCAGCCGAGGCGGGAGTCGACGATTTTCTGGCCGAAGCTACGCCGGAAGACAAGCTCAAGCTGATTCGCGCTTATCAAGCCGAGGGACGCCTGGTTGCGATGACGGGCGACGGCACCAACGATGCGCCGGCGCTGGCGCAGGCGGATGTAGCTGTTGCGATGAATTCCGGTACGCAGGCGGCGAAAGAGGCAGGCAACATGGTCGACCTCGACTCCAATCCGACCAAATTGCTTGAAATCGTCGAGATCGGCAAGCAGATGCTGATGACACGGGGTGCCTTATCCACCTTCTCGATAGCCAACGATGCCGCCAAGTATTTTGCTATCATTCCGGCGGCTTTCGTCACCACTTATCCGCAATTGGCGGCGCTGGACGTGATGCGGCTTGCCAGCCCCTCATCGGCAATCATTTCCGCCGTGATTTTCAATGCGCTGATCATTGTGATATTAATTCCGCTGGCATTAAAGGGCGTGAAATACTGTGCCGTGGGCGCCGCGCTGCTGTTGCGCCGCAATCTGCTGATTTATGGGTTGGGCGGCATTCTGGTGCCTTTTGCTGGAATCAAGGTAATCGACATGGCGCTGACTGCTCTCCATCTTGTTTAGGAGCCTGGCATGATCCTAAATCCGGCAGTTGACCGCTCATTTTTCAAGCTCGGCGCTATGACACACAAACACTATTTGCGCCACTTGACCTTCACCTTTATGGTGAGTTCGCTACAGCGCGGATTGCACGATTTTTGTGGCACATGGCTGCGTTGCAACTCCTTGGAATGGAATAACCATTCCGCGTCGTTGCGCCTTGCCCTGCACCCCAAAAATCGCACACTCCACCCCGTTCAACTACCGGACTTAGGATGATATCCATCCTTCGTCCCGCATTGGTATTGCTCGCCGCGCTAACGCTTGTTTGCGGTGTACTGTACCCCTTTGCAATCACCGGCATCGGGCAAATCCTTTTTGCCGATAGGGCGGCGGGCAGCCTGGTACTGCGTGATGGTCAACTTGCCGGCTCCACGCTGATCGGTCAAGCATTTTCATCCCCCGGCTATTTCTGGGGACGGCCTTCGGCCACCAGTCCGATGCCGAACAACGCCGCATCGTCGGGCGGTTCGAATCTCGGTCCAACCAATCCCGCGCAGATCGATACGATAAAAACACGTATTGACGCGTTGAGAATAGCCGATCCCGGTAATACCGCACGGCTTCCAGTTGACCTGGTGACAGCCTCAGCCAGTGGCCTGGACCCGGAAATCAGTCTGGCAGCCGCCTACTACCAGGTGGACCGCATCGTGCGCGCCCGTAAACTGACTATCGAAGAAGTACGCAGCATGATTGATAAACGCAGCGAACCGCAGTATTTTGGCTTCTTCGGCGAGCCGCGCGTCAATGTGCTGGCGTTGAATCTGGCACTCGACCAACGGCGTTAAGGGGTCCGTCGGGCTGCGCTGCGCTAACCCGACCTACAATATTCGTTGCCCGCCACTTCCCATAGATAAAATTATCGCTAACCATGTGCCCAGTTGACAACCAGCGCGACCCCCAACGCCCCGACCCTGACGCCCTACTGGCGCAAGTACAGGCCCAGGAGCGCCGCGCATCCCGTGGAAAACTCCGTGTTTATTTTGGTGCGTCCGCAGGGGTCGGAAAAACCTATGCAATGCTGACCGCCGCGCGGCAACTGCAGGCTGATGGCCATGACGTGGTGGTCGGGGTGGTCGAATCGCATGGCCGCGATGAAACCGCGTCACTCGTCAACGGGCTTGAGGTTCTGCCGCAAAAGGAAATCAGCTACCGGGGTAAAACGATCACTGAATTCGATATCGATGCGGCGCTAACGCGCCGACCCGCGCTGATGCTAATAGATGAATTGGCGCATACCAACGCGCCGGACTCGCGCCACCCGAAGCGCTGGCAGGATGTCGAAGAGTTATTGGACGCGGGCATCAACGTATTCACAACAGTCAATGTGCAGCATCTGGAAAGCCTGAATGACGTTGTGGGTGGAATTACCGGTATCCGCATCGGAGAAACGTTGCCCGATACCGTGTTTGATGAAGCCAACGAAGTCGTGCTGGTGGATATCACAGCGGATGAGCTGCTCATGCGGCTCAAGGCCGGAAAAGTCTATCAGGCGCAACAGGCGGAGCGCGCGGCGCGTAATTTTTTCCGTAAAGGCAATCTGATTGCATTGCGTGAGCTGGCGCTGCGCCGCACGGCTGACCGCGTCGAAGATGATGTGCAGGCTTATCGTATCGAGAAATCAATCAACGCGGTATGGAAGACGGATTCAGCCCTGCTCGCTTGCGTGGGATCACACCCGGACGCAGAGCATGTGATTCGAAGCACGGCACGGCTGGCCAGTCAATTGAATGCCGGCTGGCATGCGATTTATGTTGAGACGCCGCAATTGCAGCATCTGCCGTCCGCACATCGAGAACGAATCCTGAAGACACTGAAGCTTGCTCAGGATCTTGGCGCCA
>JBDSSX010000109.1:0-25174 GCA_039928555.1 Nitrosospira sp.
GGCCCAGGTCAATGGCTATCGCGGTGAAACCCGAACGCTCGACAAGATGCAGGCGCGCATCGATCACGATCTCGATTATCTGCGCAACTGGTCGCTGCGGCTCGATCTGCACATCATCCTGAAAACCATCATGGTCGTTTTCAAGGATCGGGCCGCGTACTGAGCTTCAGACTCTCCCTATAGCTCTTTCGGGCTATTGTCTGTGACCAACGCCTCCGTTACCTTCGTTGCAGCCAGGATAATACCTTTGCGGTATTATTTGTACTGGAAAGATAAAACAATCTATTAAAAAAATGTTGCTGCTGAATCTTTCTCACCATTATCGCCGTTGGCTGGCAATTGCCACTTTGATAATGTTACCGCTGTTTGCTAGAAATGCCGAAGCCGACGCCAAAGACACGTTCAATCTGACTGTTGGTACGAATCTAATGTACGACAGCAACGTTTTTCGTTTATCACCTTTTATCAATCCGGTTACTCTTCTAGGCCAACCTACTAAATCCGATCAAATCATAACTTCCACGGCATCGCTTAGCATGAACAAAAATTATGGCATGCAGCGTTTTGAGGCTAATGGCAGCATTATCGATAATCGTTACCACAATTTTGATTTTCTGAACTTTATCGCAAAAAATTATACAACGGCCTGGCATTGGTACGTAACCCCCTATCTTCATGGTAAATTGAGCAGTGATCGTACAGAGTCTCTCAATAATTTCGCCAATCTTACGGGGTTTATCAACTCTAATAACCGCAACCTCCGTACTAACACTAATCATCGCTTTGATGGTGTTTTCGAGATCAGCCGCGCTTTACATATTGTCGGTGGCATTTCCGAGGCCACACTAAGAAACAGCCAGCTCACAGTGCAAGATTTTGATAATAAAATTCTTTACGCCGAAGGAGGAGTTCGTTACGTTTTGCCCTCCGGCACCTCGCTTACCTATAAAGTGCGAAGCGGCGACGGAGACTTCTTTAAGCGGCCTCAGCCGATAGCTTCCAGTCTCCTCGATACCCGTTTCCATGATATGGAGCATGGACTCCAATTAATTTGGCCGGTTACTATCAAGACGTCCATTCAGGCACGGGTGGCTCATTTCGAGCGTAAACACGAACATTTTCACCAGCGCGATTTCTCCGGTTTCATCGGTAATTTTGATTTCAACTGGGCTGTCACCGGTAAAACCCGGCTTACCGCCAGTTGGGCGCGTGACCTCTCTAACTTTCAGACTGCATCCAACTTCCAGCTTGCTCAATTCCAGCCATTCTCCAGCAGTTATGTAGCAACTAATCGCTTTTCTCTGATGCCGGTCTGGCAACTTAGCGCCAAAACAGCATTGCGCCTTCGCTACGATTATATAACTCGTGACTTCCTCGGTGCCGTCATTCCCATCCCGGGCGATAATCGCAGCGACTCACAGCATACAGGCCTCATCGCGTTGGACTGGCAAGCCCTGAATTCGCTTTTCGTCAGCGCCACACTACAGAGGGATCATCGGACATCCAATCTCGACACCTACAAATATGACAACACCGTGGCCACCATTTCGGCAAGACTCAATTTTTGATAATCGAATAAATAAAATGGATTAACTGGCTCGGTGAAAAATCATAAGACATAGGATGCGATTCCAGTTTCTCCCCATAGGTAAATAGTACTTTGTAATCATTGCTTGATAGTTTAATTCGTATATCGTAGTTACAATTATTAATAAATCAGCCTTAGCATATGCCAAATTGAACCATCAGCCACCCTATACCCGATGCACCCGGACATTGATCCATAAAGATAATCATAATGGCGACCGATTGCATGAATTTAAATAGGATCAGCCGGTACAACAAAAGTGTTAACCAACTCAATCTAATATTTTTTCGAGTATTGAGCGTACCTTATAGAGTCATCAAATAGTGCGTATAAACCACATTGACGACGGTTGGTATCTCGTGTATATGATTTTTGTACCTTCTTACGCGTGGCAATCACCAACTGGCACAATCAACGCACTGTAAGCGGCGGTCACAAAAACGTCTCACTGTGAACCTGGATGCATCGATAAACTTAGCGAATCCGGCTGTATAGTCCGATGCCTAGCCATATGGCTTAGCTAATAGAGATTGTCCGGCAATATTATTTAAATTTTGAATGTTGTGGGTATCAACATTTTTTCATTCAAGGCATACATGCAAGCTATCCGTCAAAAATTATTATTTCCAATACTAGTTGTGTCACTTGCACTCGGTCTTGCCGCCTGTAACAGCAAGGAAGCGGAAAAGCCCGCCAGCCAGATCGCGGCGAAGGTCAATTCAGGGGAAATTTCGGTACACCAGATCAATTACATACTTAGTCGCACGGGTACTGGGACCAATACAGCCGAAATGGCGCCGAAGATCCGCCGGCAAATCCTTGACAGGCTTGTTGATCAGGAACTTGCCGTCGAACAAGCCATCGAGAAAAAACTCGATCGATCGCCCGACGTTCTCATGACTATTGAAAACGCTCGCCGCGAAATCCTTGCCCGGGCCTACGTTGAGCAAATCACAGCGGCGATGGCCAAGCCGTCCGTCGATGAGGCAAAGAAATATTATACTGAGCATCCTCAGCTCTTTGCCGAGCGTCGCATCTACAACATCCAGGAAATCGTGCTTCCTGCAACTGCCGGGATTGCCGACGAGCTACGTGAGTTGCTCAATGCTGGCAAATCGATGGAAGATATCGCCAACTGGCTAAAAAGTAGAAACATAAAATTTGCGGGCGGTAGTGCCACACGTCCAGCTGAACAGATTCCGCTTGAATTGCTGCCTAAAATACATCCGCTCAAAGCCGGGCAAGGCTTGCTCATGGAGGGACCGCAATCCATCACGGTGATGCGGCTCGCCGCCTCGCAGTCGGTACCGGTATCCGAAGACGTTGCGCTGCCACGCATTCAACAGTTTCTCGGCAACCAACGCGCAGCAGAAGCGGCTAAGCAAGAGTTCAAAACGCTCAAGGCCAACGCTAAAATTACCTATATGGGCGAATTCGCTGATACCGGCAGCAGCAGCAGCGCGGCCTCGCAGGCGGCCACTGTGCCAGCGACCGCACATGATTCAGATGCCGGCGCATCGAAGTCCGCTGCTGACATCGCCGTTGAAAAGGGTATCGCCGGATTGAAGTAAAAACTTATTCAATTTACCTAGATGCGCAAGGAGAGTTAATATTCATGACCCACCCTCTGATTCGGGCACTGATTCTATTTTTTACCCTGTTAGCGACGAACGTTTTCGCCGCCGATAATCTCGACTACCCGCTTGGCCCGGGAGACGTTCTGCGTATCCAGGTTTTTCAGAATCCTGATCTCGCGACTGAAACCCGTGTCTCCGAGAATGGGTCCATCACTTATCCGTTGATTGGTTCCGTTGAAGTCGGCGGCCTTGCGATAGCCGCTGCGGAAAAGAAGATTGCCGCCGCGCTCCAGGACGGTGGCTTTGTCCGGCAACCGCAAGTTAACATTGTTCTTGTACAAATGCGTGGTAGTCAAGTGAGCGTGCTCGGACAGGTCAACCGGCCAGGACGTTTTCCGCTTGAAACCCTGAGTCGTGTCAGCGACATGCTCGCCATTGCCGGGGGAGCTGCGACAACCGGTGATGATTTCGCCATTGTCACAGGCTTACGTAACGGGAAACCCTTCCGTAAAGTTATAGATATCCCTGCACTCTACCTCGGCGAAAAACCGGACGAGGACATCTTTCTTGTTGGCGGGGACGTAATCTACGTGCATCGAGCCCCGGTTTTCTATATATATGGTGAAGCCCAGCGTCCGGGTGCTTATCGCATCGAACGTGGCATGACAGTAATGCAAGCCCTAGCGCAAGGCGGTGGACCGACGGCGCGCGGTAGCGAAGGGAACCTGCGCCTCCACCGGAAAAATGCCGACGGCAAGGTCGAGAAGCTTTCACCGGAAATGACTGATACGGTGCAGTCCAACGACGTTATCTACGTGCGCGAAAGCATTTTCTGACATTGATCCATACGTCATGACACTCCAACAATTCCTGCTCATTCTTCGGGCGCGCTACAAGGTAGCGGTTTGGACGCTATTGATCATTGTGATCACTACACTTGTGATCAGTCTGCTGTTACCCAAGCAATATACCGCGAGTACCGCCGTAGTGGTTGATGTCAGATCGCCTGATCCTGTTGGCGGAATGGTGCTGCCTGGCTTGGCAAGCCCAGCTTACATGGCCACACAGATAGATATCATCAACAGTGACCGCGTAGCTCAGCGTGTCGTAAAAGCGCTGCGCATGGATGAGAATCCAGCTATTCGGGAGCAGTGGGCTGAAGGCACCAACGGTCAAGGCGAGTTAACCGTCTGGCTGGCTAATCTGCTAAAGCAGAAGCTTGACGTCAAACCCTCGCGCGAGAGCAATGTCATCAACATCGAATTCAGCGGCACCGAGCCTGGTTTTGCTGCCGCTGTGGCCAATGCCTTTGCGCAGGCCTATATTGATATCCATCTCGAGCTTAAAATCCAACCCGCCCGTCAATATGCTACGTGGTTTGAGGATCAGACCAAAATCCTGCGTGATAAACTCGAAGAAGCCCAGCAGGCGCTTTCCGCCTACCAGCAGAAAACCCGCATTATCGCTACCGAGGAACGCCTTGATCATGAGGTTGCCAAGCTCAATGAACTTTCAACGCAGTTAACCATCGTTCAGGCGCAAACTTCCGATAGCACCAGTAAGCGCAAGTCCGCGGGCAATTCCGAAACGTTGTCCGAAGTTATGCAAAGCCCATTGATTAACAGCCTTAAGTCGGACATCGCCCGCCTTGAGGCCAAGTTTCAGGAAGGTAGCGTCAATCTTGGCGCGAATCACCCGCAAACGAAACGCACTCAATCCGAACTTGCGGCGCTCAGGAGCAAGTTGGCCAGTGAGACTCGGCAAATCCACAGCAGTATCAATACTTCCTATCAGGTTGGTAAGCAGAGGGAAACGGAACTGCTCCAGGCAATGGAGGTACAAAAAAACCGTGTGCTTGAACTAAACAGGGAGCGCGGTCAAATAAATGTGCTCCAGCGCGATGTCGAGGCTGCTCAACGTAACTTCGAGGGCGTCAGTCAGCGTTCCGCCCAGACCCGGCTTGAGAGTCATTCGGTCCAGACAAACATTGCGACACTTAATCCAGCTTCAGTACCAACCGAACACTCTCGACCCAGGATACTACTCAACGTGCTGATCTCCATCTTCCTCGGAACACTGCTTGGAGTTGGTCTTGCGCTGATGCTCGAACTCGGCAATCGTCGCGTGCGTTCGGTGGAAGATCTCGCCGAAATCATCGATTTGCCAGTACTTGCGACGATCCCATCCGCTGCCTCGCCGTCCACGCTGCGCAGGTTTCCCGGAAAGCTTTCCCGCCGGAAAGCGTCCAGGCAGGCGCTCGGAATTGAAGCCCCCTGAAATATCAGCCGAAATCAGACTATGAAACCTGTGAGCAGCAGCTTCCCCACCATCAAGCGAAATCAGACTACGAATTCCGCTGAACCGCTTATTTATGGAAAAACCCAGCCGGCCGGTGGCAGCTCGATAGGAGCCATCCTCATCGAGAGCGGACGTCTTTCCGCCGAAAATGCCGAGCGTATTTCGCGGCTGCAAAAAGATCAGGGTAAGCAATTCGGCGATACCGCCATCGAGCTGGGCCTGCTAACGGAAGACGACATACGTTTCGCCCTTTCGCGCCAATTTGATAACGTCTATCTTCCCGCTGACGACACCAGTCTCAGCCATCAACTGGTAGCCGCCTACCAACCATTCAGTCCGGTCGTTGAGAAGTTGCGCGCGTTACGCAGTCAACTTATGTTTCGCTGGTTCAATGCCGAGACCCGTCACAACGCTCTTGCCATCATGAGTTCTGGCAGCGGAGAGGGGCGAAGCTTTATTGCCGCTAATCTGGCCATCGTCTTCTCGCAGCTTGGCGAGCGTACTCTGCTCATTGATGCTAATCTGCGCACGCCTTGCCAGCATGAGCTATTCAAGCTCGGTCATGCTATCGGTCTTTCTGGTATGCTTGCTGGCCGCATCGGCACCGAAGCGATTGCCCACGTGTCTTCATTACCCGGGCTTTATGTTCTTCCAGCCGGCGCCGTGCCGCCCAACCCGCAAGAGCTATTTGGTCGCGCCGGTTTTGCCGAGCTATTGAAATCGCTGATCCGCGATTTTGATATTGTCATCCTCGACACACCGGCTGCGAATGAATATGCCGAAGCCTACACGATTGCGGCAGGCGCCACCGCCGCTCTCATACTCGCCCGTAAAAATCGGACGTCCATGCCCGAACTGATCAAACTAACCCATAGTCTCCAGCAAACTCGCACCACGCTGGCGGGCTCAGTATTGAATGATTTCTAAGTAAAGGAAATGGAGCAGAAGCAAGCCTCAGGCGACGGGGAAAGCAGCCTGACCCGCAACAGCCATCCGGCCATTGCTCGAATGTTGTTTATGGAGAGAAGCCAAATTCTTACAGACAACTTTTCCGTCAGCGTTTTCCCGTCTTCCACCGAGACCGAAAGACGGAAGGACCCCTGCTCAACCTCCATCGTTGAGCTAGCCACGTCTTACGCGTCTTATCGCCAGCAATGCCGTACCAATGATGCCGCCTATCACATCCGCAGCCAGATCATCCCATCCCGCATTACGGCCGGGCAGGTACATCTGATGCCACTCATCAAGCGTGCCGACCAGCAGGGCGCTGGAAGCCGCGACTACCAGCTGGGGCCACCCATGCAACCCGCTACCCACACCCACTCCCCAAGCCAGCAAGGCAAAGATTCCTCCGTGAACCAGTTTATCCCATGGCGGGGGCACCAGATTTACAGCAACAGGCTGTGCCCCAAGCACCAACAAGCTGAAGATAATACCCAGCGCCAGCAGCAGAGCTGCGACGCGGCGGTAATGACGAGATATCGCTCGTCGCAAAACCAAAATGAGCATTAACTCTCCCATGATACTCGCCAGACGAACAGGTCAACCGGACTGGCGCAACCGGCTACTCATCTGGCTGCCTGTTATTACAGGCTTAATCGTACTTTATTTGCCCAGTTTGATGGACTTGTTTCGCGGCATCTGGAGTACCGACCAGCAAGCGCATGGTCCCATCGTACTTGTTATCGCGTGCTGGCTCATTTATCGAAAGTGGCCCGAGATGTGGCGTGTCAGCGAAGGGCGGTCTACCGCTGCCGCGGTTGGTTGGCCCATCTTCATTTTTGGCTTGATTCTCTACATTATCGGCCGTTCGCAAGAGATTCTCATTTTTGAGATCGGATCGGTGATTTGGCTGCTTGCCGGCATCCTTCTGCTCTTGCGTGGTAGCGCCGCGCTCAAGGCGCAGTGGTTTCCGCTTTTCTTCATGCTTTTCATGATCCCGCTACCCGGCGCGGTGGTGGACGCCGTAACCATGCCGATGAAGATGGCAGTCTCCTACGTAGCGGAGAACATCCTTTTTTGGGCAGACTACCCCATCGCCCGCACAGGTGTTATTCTGCAAATTGGCCAGTATAAGCTGTTGGTAGCTGATGCCTGCGCTGGTCTGCATACATTATTTACGCTCGAAGCGCTGGGCCTCCTCTACCTCAACATCATCCGGCACGACTCATTGGTCCGCAACGTTACTCTTGCCATTTTGATCGTGCCAATCTCTTTTACCGCGAATGTCATCCGTGTAATAGTGCTGACACTGATCACCTACCACTTTGGCGATGAAGCGGGTCAGGGGTTTCTGCATGGGTTTGCGGGCATGGTGTTATTTCTCAGCGCGCTGCTACTGATCATCGCTGTAGATTCCTTACTCCAGCTTAGTATTGGAATAATCAATACTTCATCCAGAACTTCGTGAATCATCACAACCCGGGAGAACCATCATGATG
Source organism: Nitrosospira sp. (assembly GCA_039928555.1). Classification (GTDB taxonomy): domain Bacteria; phylum Pseudomonadota; class Gammaproteobacteria; order Burkholderiales; family Nitrosomonadaceae; genus Nitrosospira. The sequence continues at coordinate 7,905 of JBDSSX010000109.1, forward strand.
CGAACAGGTTTGCTTATTCTGGTGCTGATGTTTGCCGCGGCGGCTTCAGCGATTGCGATGAAACCCGTGCGCATCGCGCCGGACGCTGATCGCGTTGACTACGAAAGTCTCATCCCCCGCGGTTTCGGTACTTGGTCTATGCTGCCGGCTGATGTTACGAGTGTCATCAATCCCCAACAACAAGAAGTGCTTGACCGCATCTACTCGCAGATCATAAGTCGCGCTTATCGTGATTCCCAAACTGGGAGCGTCGTAATGCTTGCAATCGCATACGGCGAGGAGCAGTCGAAACAATCGCAAGTGCATTTTCCTGAGGTTTGTTATCCGGCACAGGGTTTTCAGATAGCAAAGAGCGCGAAAGATGAATTAACGATCCAGGAAGATGTGATCCCGGTGACGCGCCTTGTTGCAACGCTGGATGCGCGTCATGAACCCATTACTTATTGGATACGGCTGGGTAAAAGAGTCGTACGCGGCAACCTGGAGCAGAAGATTGCGACCGTTCAAGAAGGGTTGGCGGGGCGAGTATCGGATGGGCTGCTGTTCAGGGTCTCATCAATTGAAAATGATACCGCAAAAGCTTATCGACTACATGACAGGTTTGCGGCGGACCTGTTACAGGCTATTGCACCGGATTCCAGACGTTTGCTTATCGGTGGAGAAGTGCGTCCCCAATGAATTTCATGTTTCCCCGAGAGGGCCACGCCGATTTAACAAAAGCGGACTTGAATCTGTGAATGGCATTTCCTAGCATGGAGGGTAAGGGTCCCGAGAGAAAACCTGCATTGATGCCGCTTGAGGAATCTGAATTACCTCCGTGCCAAAGTGGGGCGTGAGATGGGTCATCAGAACCACGCTGGCGTCGGTGCCAGATCCGCCCGTTACTTTGCCCTGGCTGAACAGTCACTTATATCGGGAAGCAACTTTCTTCTCTATGTATATGCTGCTCGTGTGCTGCCGAAGGACCAATGGGGATCGCTGAGCTTTACGTTGGCGTTTCTTCTCGTGTTACAGGGGTTTCAGCGCGCGTTCGTGACGGTTCCAATGGCAACTTCAGGTGATAGGCATGGCGTTTTTGGGGACAGCCTACGTTTCTGGAGACAGATGCAAGGGTGGATCACGGGGCTTACGCTTCTGTTGCTACTCGGTTTCTATGCCATCGCGCGGCACTACCTGGACGCCTGGGTGGCTCAAAGCATTTTATTAACCGCGGTCCTTGTGGTTCCGCTGTACTACATGGAGTTTGCAAGACGCGTGATAATCGTAGCGTTCTCAATGCATCGATTGGTCATCATGGCGGCTATTTATGCGGTTGTACTCCTGATTGCGGGAGCCGTGGCCCATATGCTGAGTATTGAATGGCATATTTCTGATTTCGTCCTGGCGATGGCTATGGCTGCTCTGATTAGTTGCTTGAGTGCCCGTGTGAACTTATGGCCAACAACGGGATTACATGATGGTGGTAGTTGGAGCGTATTTTCGCTCTGGCGATTTGGGCGCTGGGCGGCGGCCTCAACGCTCGCCTTTGTGGGCTATACCTTTGCCATTCAAGCAATATTAGCGGCAATGGCCGGGCCTGCGGCTTTAGGTGTATTTGCGGCAGCTCGCAATCTTACCCAGCCTGTCGCTACGCTCATTCAGGCTATCGACAGCGTCGATAAACCCCGTGCAGGCCACGCATATGCGCTGCAAGGAATGCCCGGCCTATGGCATGTAATCCGGTCCTCCTGGAAATGGCTGTTTATCCTCGCGCTTCCCTATCTGACGCTTCTTGGAATTTTTTCAGAATCATTGCTTGTGGTTATCTATGGTGAAAAATACGCGGATGCCGCCGTCTCTGTTCAATTCTGGGCCGTAGTGATGCTTGTCGTAATTCTCGCGCATCCGCTTGAGACCGGGTTATACGTCATCCGCCGGCCGGATTGGTTGTTTTATGGGCGAGCATTTTCGGCGGCGTTTGTACTGATGCTGACACCCTGGCTGGTAATGCACTGGTCAGTACAAGGTGCCCTGGTGGCGCTTGCGGCAGGTTGGGGTTTGGCGGGTGCAAGCGCAATGTGGTTACTGGTAAAAATATCGCGTCAGGTGAAACCAGCATGAAGGGTCTCGGCGTACGCGCCTTATCCAGTATGTCGAAAGAGAAGATAAGCGATCCATGGAAAGCAGGCATGGTGCTGAGTATGTCTGTGCTTGCCGTATTCATTGGCATGCTTATTCCGATGTTGGGGATAAGCACTGGCCTGACTGCTCTGATAATTGTCCTGGTGTCCAGCCTCGCAATTGCACTAGCGGTTGTCCTCTATTTCGCGGCCTGTTCCCGGCCGTGGGCAATTTCGTCCTATTTATTTTTAGTAATCCTGGTCACAGACATATCGTTGAGGCCTTCCGGCATGGAGACCTCTTCTTTTGACATACAGTCACTGACCAAATTGGTCATTTGGGGTGGTGCTTTAGTTATCGCATTGACTAATCTTTCCAAGGTACGCGTTGCGGTCGCCCGTGCCAAGCCGGTCTTATTACTGCTCTATGCGATCATCGCAATTCTCTCAAGCCTATGGTCGACTACGCCATGGTATTCTTTTGGTTCGGGTGTTGTCTTGCTGAGCGTAGTCGTTTTTTGCGCTGTGGTGGCGGAATCACTGTCTCCTCGGCAGATCATCAATTCAATTTTGGCGGCTATGACGATTTTTGTCATGCTGTCGCTCCTCAGATATTTCTACTTAGCCGCGACCGGCGGATTTTCCGGATTTGAAAATTTTCGTTATTCAGGGTTTGCTGGTTCAGTGAATAACCTGGGGCGAATAGGAGGGCTATTGTTGTTATTTCTGTGGCTATCCCATCTCTATCGCAGCATGAGTTTACGGCGTGGTTGGACGCTGACAGGTCTGGGTCTATTTGCCTTGGTGACGTCACAGAGCCGGACCGCAATGGTAGCAACCTTCATCAGTTTCTGGCCAACCCTAAGCGGAAAAATGCGTGCTATTACACTTTTATTGGGATCAATAATACTTGTAATCGTAATGCTGCTTTATGGTAACAAACTCATCGAGCCCGAGCAGGGGGCTCAATTTATTTCACGGAGCGGCGAGGTCGGCGAAGTCACCACACTTACCGGAAGGACATCCATCTGGTCCTACGCATGGGAAAAATATCAACAGAGCCCGCTGCTCGGGCATGGTTATGCCGCCACCCGCGAGTTTATGCCAAAAGAGTACTTCACAGTTTACGGGTGGACCACCAATAGTGCCCATAACACTGTTTTGCAGAGTCTTGTAACCACCGGAATCCTGGGCACGAGTATTCTGCTCATGCTTTGGTTGCTTCAGTTTCATGATTTCTTATTTCGCCGCTCCCCATTTCGAGACTCCATATTTACTATCGTTATCGTTAGTGGTTTGACCGAGGCGGGGGTGGTCGGCCTGATGCCAACCGTGATTACGGTGCTTTGGAGTCTCAGTCTATTCTGGCATGATCCCGCGGAATCGAGCGCAAGTACCACAAAATCACGAAAGCCTCTTGATAATTCCTTCGTCCCATCTAGAAACAACGCTGGAGGATAAATCTTATGCAATCATCTTTGGAGAAAGGAGCATCTATCGTTCAAACAGGGCCCAAAAAGTGGCAATACTTCGCAATTATGATTGTTGTCCCCCTATCGGTTTTTGCTGATAACACCAAGCCCCGTTCAGTCCCACCGCCGACACAGAGCCGTGCGAATTGCACCCAGGAAAGTTTCACAAAAACCACAGAATACCGTGGAGATCCATCCAAATGGGGAAAGCTGTTTTCGGTATGGGGTAAACATAATATTGAGCAAATCGGTGACCCCTCGGCGTCCGGCTCACTTACGCGAATATGGTTCGCGGCCGGTACATATGATCCTGGTAGTATGTTTAAACAGGGGAAAAAAACGGGGGGCACTGGTTATGCCACTCTCCTTGATGGGGGTGGATTCGAATGCGCGGTACTGCGATATCGTCTGCGATTTTCGGACGACTTCGATTTTGTGCGAGGAGGAAAACTTCCGGGGCTCGCTGGCGGACTGCGGCTATCCTATCCTAAGCTCCCGCGTGGAGGGGAAAATGGATTTACCGCACGACTCATGTGGCGCGAACGCGGTGGAGGTGAAGTCTACGCGTATCTGCTGAATACGCCTAAAACAGGAGTTTATTATGGAGAGTCAATTGGACGCGACAGCTGGTCTTTCTTGCCCGGAACATGGTATTCCATTGAGGAACAATTGATCCTCAATCATCCCGAACAGAACGATGGCATTATCCGGGTTTTCGTTGACGGCCTGCTTAAGCTCGAAGCTCGAGGTGTGCGTATAAGAAGCGATGCGAATGTAAAGATTGACGGTTTAATATTCGAATCTTTTTTTGGTGGAAACGATCCATCCTGGGCTACACAACGAACTGTATACATTGACTTCGCTGATTTCTCTCTCGACGGTTACATTCGATAATTTTTATATATGACTCGAACCGATACATATATGGAGACGCAAGCGACTTCGAGAATTAGCCGGCGTCAATTCATCTTTACCAATGCTCGCATTGATGCGCCGGCAGGCTGGTGCAGCATTGAGCTGGGTATTGGATTTTTCCTTTATCACTGCCCGTTGCTCAATGTCGTTACCGCGGTGGATGGTTCGGGGCAGCGCTGGGGCTTGCTAGGTCATGCCTTTGAAATAGCCACGGATCATGATGATCCGATTGCGGGCATTGCTCGATCTCCTACGCAGGATATTCCGAAACTTGTCGCCACCTGGTCAGGACGGTGGTTGTTGTTGTGCCCCTCGGCGCTCGTCACAGATGCGGGAGCGTTGCTTGGGGCATATATCCTGGAGAGCGATAGAGGCGTGATCATTTCCGGGAGCCTCGCGCTTCTTTCGCAACTGACCGGCGTACCGGTTCGTGATTCCCGCATTATCGGCTGGTATGGATTCAATTGGTTTCCAGGGCCTTTGTGTAAGCTTGATAGTGTTCGCAGGCTACTCCCGGATCAGATCTATAATTCCGAGTCCCGCTGTATAAAATTCTTTAATCGACTGCCTGCGCTATCCAACGTAAGCCTTAATGAAGCGGCAGAAATGCTAATAGGCGGGTTGACGCAGGTATTTCGCGCCATGTCACGGCAAGGAGACGAAAAACCGATGTTCCTGGCTCTTACCGCCGGGTTGGATTCAAGAACCAATTTTGCGGTGCTTCAAGCGTCGGGTGTTCCTTTTACGACATTGACCCTCCAGCATCCACGAATAAGCAGAGCAGACGCCAAATTACCTCCAACTATTTCATCCGCATACCATATCATTCACCGGTATATCGCCGGTGACAAGTTGCTGCGCGATAAGCTGGATCAATATGACCGTCACACACACCGTTGTGTGGTGGACGGCGATCGTCACTTCTATGCGAGAGGTAATTATGAAAGCTTTGGTCAGCAAGGTTGGCTTATAAGATCTGGATGTTGGGAGCTCGGACGGAAGTATTTCCACACAAAGCTCCGAGGCCTTACTCTGGAAGAGTTGCTGGATCGGCCAGATCGGTTAATGATGCGTTTCAGGACATTTTTCGGGATCAAGGCCAGTGCGGACTCCGTGCGAGAGTGGGCGCGTTGGCGCCTTGAGCATCCGGTTGCGATCCCTTGGCAAGATTTATTCTATCGCGATCAACGGCTAGGTGGCTGGCTTTCTTCAATCGAGCAATCGCTTGATCTTATAGATCCCATATCGATACACCCGGTGAATTGCGATCACTTCTACCGCTTGTTGCTGGGATCGGAAGGTAATTATGGTTCGCAGACAGCTGCTCTTCAACACGGGATTATTGCCCGCTGCGCTCCCGACTTGAAGTCTGTGCCCATCAATCCATCACTGGATGGACGTTACTTTGCCACGAGGAATATATTCTTGAAGATTGCGGCGATCGCCGGTGGCGAGTTTAAAAATCTTTTGAGGTTACTCATGCCGTCATAATTGATTGCCTGCTGTAAAGCATTAAAGGCACCTGGTTTTTATCATTTATATCTACGCGAGCGATGCATAAACTTAATCAGCAAATCTATTTCGCATGGACTGGATTCCAGCGGCGTCAGGTCTCAATGGCGGAGTATTGTGGTTTCGAAACCATTTTTCTGCCAGTGGAGAGACGTGCCGGCAAGTTCAAAAAAATCCTGACTTATCTTGGTCATGGGTGGCGGACGTTGACCACTCTGATTCGATCGCGTCCCAGCGTAGTCTGGGTACAACTGCCGCAGGTTCCACTTATGTGGGTAGCGATCATTTATCGTGATCTGTTCCAACATGATGCTGTAGTTATTGCAGATTGTCATAACGCCATGTTCAGGCCACCTTGGAGCAGAGTACCCTTTGGCATTTCAATGCTTTCGCATTGCGATATCGTGTTGACCCATAACGCCGATGTAATGGAAACAGCCGTTCAACTCGGCGTGGATCGAGCGCGCTTGATGGTGGTAGAGGATCCGCCTGCGCGTTTCTCTTGGACTGGTCATTTCTGCAAGGCCGCTGATATGCCTCGGCCATGGTTTGTATTCCCAGCGTCTTTTGCGAAGGATGAGCCGATTGCTGAACTCCTTGATGCCGCCGGAATGACACCCGAGATTTCAGTGCTTATTACTGGTAATATTCGTAATTGCCGCGACCCGGAACTGATAGATATTGCTCCGGCTAATGTACGCTTCCTCGGTTTTCTTTCTCGTGAGGACTTTGAAGCATTAGTGCTGGATTGCGATGCCGTCATCGCGTTTACGCGATTTGATGGAATTCAACTCAGCGTTTGCGGTGAGGCCGTGGGCGCCGGGAAGCCGATGCTTATTTCGGATACGCAGACCTTGCGGAAAATGTTCCCAATAGGTACTGTTTTTGTGGACTCTTCGGACCCTATAGCCATTTCTGCAGGTTTTCGCAGGGTGCTAGTGGCAAGCGATGAACTGGTGAAGGAAATTCAAGACTTCAGTCAGGCGTTGACTTCGCGTTGGATAGCCACGCGCGGCAACCCAATACTGCAAAAAATCGGCCTACTGGCCAATTAGAAAATTGCCGGGAGACTTCTCGTTAGTACTCCGGCAATGTTTCAGCCCATCGAGTTTGGATGATCCGGCGCATACTGGATGCCGGCTACTCTCGTTCATTGCGTGGATATGGGGCATTCTGTCATTATTTCAACTTTCTAACTGTAAGATTTTACAGCTATACAGAGTTCGCATTTCAAAGCCTAATAGCATCCATATTGTTAGTTTGCTCATTAAATGTAGAAGGAACCAAATCATGAAATTATTACTGTTCTCCGTGCTGACAATTTTTCATTTCGGTTCCGTAAAGGCGGAAATTTTGATGGATGGAAAATTCTCGCGATCGGATCCTTCCGTATATAAAAGTTTTCAGACGAACGGAAAGGACTATACGGGCCAGGCCGTTGCTCAAGGGTTTAAAAACCAGCTCACCTTTTTTGATAACTATGGGGATAGCTTCGGGAAGGTCGCACGATTCGATTTACACCGGTCCGATACCCCGACCTGGAATAGAATGCGCACAGAATTGGTCGCCCCCGATAGTCCTCTGAATACGGAGTTGTGGTACGGCTTTGGTGTCCTCGTACCTGATAGAGTGACAACCACGGAATCACACGTCACCGTATTTCAGATTCACGATCAAGCGGATATTGGAGAGAATGGAGCCCGATATCCGACGCTGGATGTTACCGTTGACGCAACCAACTCCATGAGAGTATTCAATTCATACGATTCAGATCTCATTACAACAGCGGCGGGAGTAGGATCGATGCCTAACGTCGACTATGTTCATCGCGAACTGGCTGCTTGGGAACTGGTTCCCGGCGAATGGAATTACATCGCTATGCAAGCCATATGGACATCCGGCGATACAGGGCTTTTGAATATATGGCGTAATGGTCATCTGGTGTTTTCAGAGAATAATCATCCGAACACCTTTAATGACAAGCTCGGCGTCTACGCAAAGATCGGAGTATATACGCCCGGCCTCGAAAATGACTGGAGCACACTCTCTGCGTATCACACCGGATTGGTTCTAGGCGATGCGAGGGAAAATTTCTCCACTATCCAGGCAGCCATAGTTCCGGAACCCAATCTTTACATGATGATCCTCTCAGGAATTTGCGTATTGGTATTTTATTCGCGGCGACGCATTGGGACAGATTACGGTACCAGATAATTACATATGAGCCAATTTCCATTCCATAAATTCAGGGTCGGATAACGATGAAGTCTTTATTTCTCGTTGCGGGTGCCCGACCCAACTTCATGAAAATTGCTCCCATTGTGCGTGCTCTCCAAGCGCATGGCGAGTTGGCATTCAAGATCATTCACACCGGACAGCACTATGATCGGGACATGAACGATGTATTTTTCGAGGAGTTGGGCATTCCGCAACCGGATGTTTTCATGGCTGCCGGCGGCGGCAGCCACTCGCAGCAGACAAGTAAAATTATGGTGGCTTTTGAGGAGCTCTGCCAGACTGATCGGCCTGCCGCGGTGCTGGTGGTGGGGGATGTGAATTCGACGCTGGCTTGCTCGATTGTTGCCAAGAAGCTCAATATTTCGGTGGGCCATGTTGAAGCGGGTTTGCGCAGCGGCGACATGACTATGCCGGAAGAAATTAACCGCTTGGTCACGGATAGTATTTCTGACTGGTTTTTTGTAACGGAGCCAAGCGCTATTGCGCACTTGAAGAAGGAAGGGAAGCGGGATTCGGCGATCCATTATGTGGGGCACGTGATGGTCGATAACCTGCTGTACCAGGTAGAAAAGCTGGCCAGTTCCGATGTCTCGAGTTTTGAAACAAGCGGATTCAAGGCGGCGTACCGGGTTAATGGCGGACAGTATGGAGTGATAACGCTACACCGGCCAAGCAATGTCGATAGCGCGGAAGCAATGGCACGTATCGGAGGAGCGCTGAAGGAAATTGCCACCGAGCTGCCATTAATCTTTCCGGTACATCCGCGCACGCGAGGCAACCTGGAAAAATTTGGAATCAATCTTGGGCCGAACATCACATTAATGGGACCGCAAGCCTATATGGCTTTCCTCCATTTATGGAAAGACGCCGCTGTGGTATTGACCGACAGCGGCGGTTTGCAGGAAGAAACCACCGCGCTTGGTGTGCCGTGCATCACCATCCGCGAGAACACCGAGCGCCCGGTGACAGTGGAAGAGGGTTCCAACGTATTGGCCGGGACGGATCCGGTGCGCATCGTTGCAGAGGCACGCAAGGTGCTGCGGGGAGAGGGCAAGCAGGGCCGCCGCCCGCATTTGTGGGATGGTAAAGCGGCCGAGCGGATTGTTGAGGTGCTGGCGAAGGAATTATCATGAGTCAGCGTATCGAAATGATGGGCTGCCAAATCGATAATCTTTCGATGGAAGAGACGCTGCATACCATCGAGAAATTCATCCAGAGCGGCCGGCCTCACCAGCACGTGGTGGTCAACGTCGACAAATTGGTTAAGGCCAGCCGTGACGTTGAGTTGCGCCGTATTATCAACGCGTGCCCGTTGATCAACGTGGACGGAATGCCGGTGGTATGGGCGTCGCGCCTGCTTGGCAAGCCGCTCAAAGAACGTGTAGCCGGGGTGGACTTGTTTGAATCGCTCATGAAGCGTTCGGCGGAGAAGGGTTGGCGCGTGTACTTGCTGGGTGCCCGGGAGGAAGTAGTATCCGGAGTGAAGCAGGTTTATATGCGGAAATACCCTGGCTTGACCGTGGCTGGCTACCGCAATGGCTACTGGAAACCAGAGGAAGAAGCCGAAGTGGTTGAGCAGATCAAGGCTGCACAGGCGGATCTATTGTTTGTTGCGATTAGTTCTCCAATGAAAGAGCATTTTCTTGGACGCTACCAGGCAGAGCTGAAAATTCCTTTTGCCATGGGTGTCGGCGGAACTTTCGATGTGGTCGTTGGCAAGGTCAAACGTGCGCCGGTCTGGATGCAAGATGCCGGACTTGAGTGGTTCTACCGGTTTTTGCAAGAACCTCGCCGCATGTTCAAACGCTATTTTATTGACGATATGTTTTTTTTCTGGCTATTGCTGAAAGAATACGTGCGTCGATAGCGTATTTCCACCAACCGGCCACGGGTAGAAACAAGGCGTTCTGAACGGCTGTGATTTTTAATTGGGATTTCCATGATATTTGTCACCGGCGGAGCAGGTTATATCGGTTCGCATACCTGCGTGGAATTACTTAACGCAGGCTTTGATATCACGGTATTTGACAATTTCTGCAATAGTCATCCCGAGGCATTGGCGCGGGTGGAACGTATCAGCGGTAAAAAACCGCATCTGGTGCAAGGCGATAGCCGGGATCGTGCCGCACTGGTGGCAGCTTTGCGCGAGAGCGGGGCGAATGCGGTCATTCATTTCGCTGGCCTCAAGGCGGTGGGGGAATCGGTTAATCAACCGCTGGCATACTATGATAACAATGTTGTTGGCACCCTTCGCTTGCTGGAGGCGATGAACGAGTGTGGTGTGCGAACCTTGGTATTCAGTTCATCCGCTACGGTTTATGGCGACCCGCAGTGGCTGCCGCTAACTGAAGGCCACCCACTCTCCGCCACCAACCCATATGGGCGCAGCAAGCTGATGGTTGAGGAAATTTTGCGCGACCTGCATCGCAGCGATTCCTCCTGGCGCTGCGGTATCCTGCGTTACTTCAATCCGGTGGGTGCTCATGCCAGCGGCTTGATCGGGGAAGACCCGCGTGGTATTCCCGATAATTTGATGCCTTTCGTGGCCCAGGTGGCGATAGGACGAAGAGAGTTTCTCAACGTATGGGGCAATGATTACCCGACGCCGGACGGCACCGGGGTCCGGGACTACATCCATGTCGTGGATCTGGCGTTGGGTCACATCAAGGCTCTGGAAGCTCTGGAACGGCAAGGGCAGGGCGAGTGTATGACAGTAAATCTCGGCACGGGCACGGGCTACAGCGTGCTGGATATGGTGCACGCTTTTGAACAAGCGAGTGGACAGCCGGTACCCTACAGGATCGCTCCCCGGCGTCCTGGCGATATCGCTTCCTGTTATGCCGATCCAGAGCTTGCGTTAGATTTACTGGGTTGGCGGGCGGAGCGTGGGTTAGACGCAATGTGTGCGGACGCCTGGCGTTGGCAGCGAACCAATCCTGAGGGATATGGGATCTGAGCGTAAAGACACTCCACATTCTCACCATTCATGGCTCAAGCTTATCGGAAAGCAATGAATAGATATTTCTGATTCGGCAAATACGGACTTAACCCGAATGTTTCATAAATTGACGCGCGTCCTCGCTGGCCTTTTGTTTTGTAGGGAAATTTTTCTCAGTCGGGCGTATGAATAACTACGCCACTCTCTCACAAAACCTCCCTACAAAACAAAATCCTGCGCAATCATCACGCGAATTTATGAAACATTCGGGTTAACAGATAAGATACATTTATCCCAGTTGAGGATTTCTATGCAACTATTAATCCCTGTTGTGCTCTCCGGGGGTTCTGGCACACGTTTGTGGCCACTCTCGCGTGAAAAATACCCAAAGCAGCTCTTGCCGCTTATTGGGGAAGATTCCCTGTTGCAGGCTACCGTGCGTCGCATGGAGGGATTGTCGGACGTGCAGGTTGAGGCGCCATTAGTAGTTTGCAACGAAGAATACCGCTTCGTAATCGCCGAGCAACTACGGTTGATAGGCAAGAAAGGCACGATCCTGCTTGAGCCTGCCGGACGTAATACGGCGCCTGCCCTGACTCTGGCTGCCCTGGCGGCGATGCGCGAGGGGGCTGATCCGGTTTTGCTGGTCATGCCGGCGGATCATGTTATCGCAGATACAAAATGTTTTCAGTCGGCAGTCCGCAAAGGCATGACGCTTGCCGCTGAAGGCGTGGTGGTCACCTTTGGCATCAAGCCGGATTCGCCCGAAACGGGTTATGGCTATATTCAGTCCGGTGAGCCAATCGGCCAGGATGGAGCTTGCCGCATAGCACGCTTTGTGGAGAAGCCCGATCTCGCCACGGCACAGGCTTATCTTGATGCTGGCTCCTACTTCTGGAATAGTGGCTTGTTTATGTTGCGAGCCTCAGTATGGCTCTCGGCCATCGGTTTCTGCCGGGCGGATATTCTGGCGGCTTGCCGCGCGGCCTGGGATCAGGGTACAGTTGATGGCGATTTTTTGCGTGTGAGCAGAGAGGCGTTTACCCAGTGCCCGAGTGATTCGATCGACTATGCGGTAATGGAGCGCATTGCCGCCGGTGATGGTTCGTTGCCGATCGGCGTGGTTATTCCACTCGCAGCCGGCTGGTCCGATGTCGGTGCGTGGGATTCCTTGTGGGAAGTGTTGCCCAAGGACGATCAAGGCAACGTATCGCAAGGGGACGTGATGCTGCATGACTGTCACAATATGCTGGTCATGTCGGAAGACCGGCTGGTGGCGTGCGTAGGCCTGGAGGATATGGTGGTGGTTGAAACGCCGGACGCCATCCTCGTTGCCCATATGAGTAGAACGCAGGATGTGAAGAAAATTGTCGATCATCTTAAACGCGAGGGGCGGCCTGAGGAGCAACTGCACCGCAAGGTATTTCGTCCCTGGGGCTGGTATGATGGAATCGATGCCGGTGAGCGTTTTCAGGTAAAGCGCATTGTCGTCAAGCCGGGCGCAGCCCTATCGCTGCAAATGCATCATCATCGCGCGGAACATTGGATCGTCGTACGCGGCACGGCACAGGTGACACGCGGTGACGCAACCTATCTGGTGTCCGAAAACGAGTCCACGTTCATTCCACTAGGTACTCGCCACCGTTTGGAGAACCCTGGCTGTGTGCCCCTTGAGATGATCGAGGTGCAATCGGGTTCGTATCTGGGCGAGGATGATATTGTGCGCTTTGAAGATGTTTATGGGCGGGGAGAAGGATAATCTTGCCTGATGAGTGTGAGGCTTGATCCCCCTCGTGCCCTTCATCGAGGCAGGCTGCGAATCCATCTTTATACATACTATTTGCAGAGCGGGAGGTTAGAGATTTTTTCGCTAGTCCGATCGGTCTATTGGATCACTTCATTGCTTAGTGTAGCCTATCAACCATCGAGCTTCGACAATCCAATTTTTCCGGAACTCGGTATTTATTATATAAAATATCCAAAAATTATTTTGTATTTTAATTACGATAGAATTACTGTACGGATGAGCTTAGTATTAAGAAACATTTGAAATACAAACTATAGGAGGTAAGAAGCATGGTTAATTCTTCTTTGAAACGAGCTGTCGCTGTCGCACTGTTGGCGGGTGCGAGCGTTGCGGCCAATGCCACGACAACCGATCTTGGCACGGTATCTTTTGGCGCTCCGACAACCTTTACCGGGAGCGTATTAGGAGGCTCACAAAGCTTCAGTGATATTTTCACCTTCAGTCTCTCTGAACCCAATGTGGGTTCGGGTTACGGTGTAGTCAATTTTCCGCTGGATATTCCGAATTTGGGATCCTTCGGGACGGTGCTTGCCACGCTCTCGCTGGTTTCAAACGGAGCTGACGGAATCCGGGGAAATGCTGATGACCAGGTTCTGAAGTCAACTGTACTGCCTTCAGCCGGAAATACCGGTGATCATCTCAGTTTATCGTGGGATCAGCCTATTACCGGCCCAGCGTACCTCAACATCACCGGGGTAACGAGTGGTTCGCTAGGCGGTTTGTACAGCGGCTCAATTAGTGTGTCGCCGGTTCCCGAACCTGAAAGCTTTGCCATGCTGCTGGCTGGCCTCGGATTGATGGGTGCAGTTGTACGACGCCGGAGCATGCACAAGAATTCCTGAGTCAGCACGCCAACTACGATTTACTGCAAGATGTATTACGATGGCCTCCTCCGGGAGGCCGTTTTTTGTTTCATATCACTATGTCTCCGATGCGGACATTGCCCGGTTCCCTCATGATGCCGGGTAACCCTGGAGACGCGTCCGATCTTTCCAGCAATCAGGTAGTTATGCCATTTGCACCGGACACTGCACGGCGGCCAGCCCGATATTTCACCGGATCACGCCCATCGTTGGTATCAAACATTTTGTGATTCCGCCCAGTTGCCTCTTTCCTTTCCAATAAGTTGGTATATTGCGAGTTTTTCGAGACATTGCAGTTGCCATCACTACATGTAGTAGTGTCCAGGAACGTTCGTGTCGCTATCTGACACAGCTAAACGTGCATTTCCCGGGGATATGGAGGCAAAAAATAAAAAACCGCCCCCTTTAGGTAGTTGGGCGGTTGGCAGCCTGATGGCGAGCAATATAATTTATACTGCCGATTTCCTGGTAGGCGCGATTGGACTCGAACCAACGACCCCCACCATGTCAAGGTGGTGCTCTAACCAGCTGAGCTACGCGCCTGGGAAGATCAGATTTTATCTGAAACAAGACAAGGGTTCAAACTATAATGCCAAGTTCTGGCAATGATGCGTATACAAGACCATAAAGTGTTACACGAATTTATGGAAAAAGTCAGGTTATCCAAACTCATGTCCCAACAAAAACTATGCTCGCGTAGAGAGGCTGATAGCTACATCGAACGCGGATGGGTATTTGTGGATGGCGAGCGCATCACTGAACTGGGTACGAAGATTCATCCCATACAGAAAATAAAGCTTAACAATGCGGCGCAAGCGCGGCAGCTGGGTCAAGTTACCATATTGTTGAATAAGCCCGTTGGTTACGTCTCGGGACAGCCGGAACCGGGTTACCAGCCGGCAATCAGTCTGATAAATCAGGGATCCCGTTTTCGTGGCGATCAAGCACCGCAACATTTCAGTCCAACGCATGTGAAAGGGCTGGCTCCGGCGGGCCGGCTGGACATTGATTCGTCGGGATTGCTGGTACTCACGCAGGATGGCCGCATTGCTCGACAGCTGATTGGTGCGGAGTCAGGCGTTGACAAGGAGTATCTGGTACGCGTGCAGGGAATGCTCTCGAAGCATGCGTTAGGGCTGTTAAACCATGGTCTGAGTCTGGATGGCGAAGAATTAAAACATGCCGAGGTGAGCTGGCAGAATCAAGATCAACTACGCTTCATTTTACGTCAAGGCAAGAAACGTCAGATCCGTCGCATGTGCGAACTGGTCGGCCTGAAAGTAACCGGGTTGAAGCGCATTCGCATCGGCAAGATAAAACTGGGTGATCTTCCGGCGGGGGCGTGGCGCTATTTGAGACACGGCGAAGCGTTTTAACCCAGATAATCCATTGGGGCGCGAGATAATGGCGAGGCAGGTTGCCGCAAACTGACTGCCAGCACTCGGGTAGACTCGGGGAGAGCCCGCCTAATGGTTAACTCAAGCGATTGGGAATTAAAAGCAAGGATATCGCGCAAATCGAAATCAATTGCAATTTATGCGGCTCATGGAGAGCGCGAACCCTCTTGTGTCATCAGAACGAAGAGTTGGAATAAATCGAGTTGTTATCCCAGTACTAGGATACTTGTACACTCATCTCATATTGGTAGAGGCGGAGTACGGTAGAATTATCAATGTGATACGAATTGAAAGGGAATAAATGATACTGGTTACGGGCGGTGCCGGATTCATCGGCGCAAATTTTGTACTGGATTGGCTGGCGCAATCCGACGAAGCGATTGTCAACCTCGACATACTGACCTATGCGGGTAATCTGGAGAACCTTGCCGCGCTGGCGGCGGATGAACGGCATACCTTTGTGCGGGGCGATATCGGTGATTCCGCTCTGGTTACCAATCTGTTGGCGCGTCATCAACCCCGTGCCATCATTAATTTCGCCGCGGAAAGCCATGTAGACCGCTCCATCCATGGCCCGGAGGACTTCATCCAGACCAATATCGTGGGTACCTTCCGGCTACTGGAAGCTGGACGGGCCTACTGGAACGGATTAGACGGAAAAGCAAAACAGGATTTTCGTTTTCTCCATGTTTCAACTGATGAAGTTTACGGCTCCCTGGCCAAGGGCGAGCCAGCCTTTAATGAAACCCATCGCTACGAACCTAATAGCCCTTACTCGGCAAGCAAAGCTGCCAGTGATCACCTGGTTCGCGCCTACCATCATACCTATGGCTTACCCACGCTCACCAGCAACTGTTCCAACAACTATGGGCCATATCAATTTCCGGAGAAACTCGTTCCATTGATAATCGTGAATGCGCTCGCGGGCAAACCATTGCCGGTATATGGTGATGGCCAGCAGATCCGCGACTGGCTCTATGTTAAAGACCATTGCGGCGCCATCCGCCGGGTACTGGAAGCGTGCACACCTGGAGAAACATACAATATAGGTGGCTGGAACGAGAAACCCAATATTGACATCGTACACGCTGTATGTGCATTGCTGGATGCGCTAAGCCCGCTAACTATCGGTCCCTACCGCAGCCTGATCGCGTTTGTCACCGACCGTCCTGGTCATGATCGCCGCTACGCAATCGATGCGAGCAAAGTTGAGCGTGAGTTGGGCTGGAAACCTGATGAAACTTTTGAAACCGGTATTCGTAAGACCGTGCAGTGGTATCTCGACAACCCGGCCTGGGTCGAAAATGTACAATCCGGGGTCTATCGCACCTGGGTTGAGAAGAATTACAAGAGACGCACTTGATGAAAATTCTGCTGTTCGGCAAAGGTGGCCAGGTTGGCTGGGAGCTACAACGCAGTCTTGCCTCTCTGGGCGAATTGGTGGCGCTGGATTTCGACAGCCAGGAATTGTGCGGCGATTTCACCCGGCTTGATGGCATTGCCGAAACGGTTCGAGCAATCGCTCCGGATGTGGTCGTGAATGCGGCTGCGTATACTGCGGTGGACAAGGCTGAAAGCGAGGAGGAACGCGTCCGTGTCATCAATGCGCTGGCTCCCGCTACACTGGCCCGTGAATGCCGCAAGCTCGGCGCCTGGCTGGTCCATTACTCGACCGACTACGTATTTGATGGCAGTGGGAGCAAGCCCTGGGTAGAGACCGATCCTACGGGACCCTTGAATGTATACGGTTCCACCAAGCTGGAAGGCGAGGCAGCCATACTAGCCTCTGGCTGCAATCATTTGATCTTTCGTACCAGTTGGGTTTTTGCCGCACGTGGCGGCAATTTCGCAAAAACCATGTTGCGTCTTGCCCGGGAACGCGAGCGTCTCACTGTTATCGATGATCAGATCGGTGCGCCCACGGGTGGCGATTTGCTTGCGGATGTCACCGCCCACGCTATTCGCAGGGCGCAGCGGCAGCAAAGCGTATCCGGTCTCTATCATCTGGTTGCGGCGGGAGAGACCTCGT
>JBDSSX010000110.1:0-1694 GCA_039928555.1 Nitrosospira sp.
AGTCCCGGCGGCCTTCGCGATTTACAGAACATTCTGTGGGTCAGCCGCGCTGCGAAATTGGGAAAATCCTGGCAGGATCTTGCCAGGGGTGGCTTTATCACACTGCGGGAAGCCCGCCTTGCCCAGCGGCATCAAACCATCCTGCAAAACCTGCGCATCCGGCTGCACTATCTCGCAGGACGGCGTGAAGACCGGTTGCTATTCGATTATCAAACTTCTCTCGCTGAGGAATTTGATATAACCGGCAAACCTCCGCGGCGTGCGAGTGAGATGCTGATGCAGCGTTATTACCGTGCCGCCAAGGCGGTGACGCAAATCAATACCATCCTGCTACTTACACTGCGCGCGGACATTTTTCCCAGCTCGGATACAGTGCCGGTTATCATCAATGAGCGTTTTCAGAAGCGCGGCGAATTGCTGGAAGCACGCGACGAAAGCATTTTCCGGCAAGCTCCGCGCGCGATCCTGGAAAGTACTCTGCTGCTGCAACAGCATCCCGAATTAAAGGCCCGTAGCGCGGCGACACTAAGAGCGATGTGGCGGGCCGCGCCGCTCATCAATGCGGCCTTCCGGCGCGACCCGCGCAATCGTGCCATGTTCATGAGAATCCTGCGTCAGCCACGCGGGCTGACACGCGAGCTGCGCCTTATGAACCGCTACGGTATCCTTGGGCGCTATATCCCGGCGTTTGGACGCATTGTCGGCCAGATGCAACATGACCTTTTTCATGTTTATACGGTGGATGAGCATATCCTGATGGTAGTGAGAAATCTGCGTCGTTTCATGGCGCCGGAACTCACCCATGAATACCCGCTATGCAGCCGGCTCATCGGCGAGTTCGAACGCCCGGAGGTGCTCTATCTTGCCGGACTGTTCCACGATATTGCCAAAGGACGCAATGGAGATCACTCGGTGCTTGGAAAAACCGACGCCAGGCATTTCTGCGAACGACATGGGATGCCGCGGGAAGATACGGAGCTGGCTACGTGGCTGGTGGAAAATCATCTGGTAATGTCGATCACGGCCCAAAAAAGAGACATATCCGATGCGGATGTGATTGGAGATTTTGCCACGCGCGTCAAGGACGAACGCCATCTCATCGCGCTCTATCTGCTCACCGTCGCGGATATTCGAGGTACCAGCCCAAAAGTATGGAATGCCTGGAAGGGCAAGCTGCTGGAAGATTTGTTCTGGACAACGCGGCGGCACCTTTTCGGCGAGTCAATCCCTGCAGAGGGTATGCTGAAAAAGCGCAGAAACAAGGCACTCGAATTGTTGCAACACGCGGGTATTCCAGCCAACGCGCATGAGCGGCTGTGGTCGGTGCTCGACCCCGCTTATTTGTTGCTGCATGACCCACAGGAAATCGCCTGGCATACGCGTCATTTGAGCCACCGGGTAAAGTCACCTGTGCCAGTGGTTAAGGCACGTGTCGCACCCGCTGGGACGGGCATTCAAGTATTGGTCTATGCGCCTGACCAGAAGGATTTGTTCGCGCGCATCTGCGGTTTTTTTGATGGCGTGGATTACAACATAGTCGAGGCCAAAATCCATACTACCCGCGACGGCTATGCACTCGATAGCTTCCTGGTGTTGGACCCCTTCAATGCAGTGGAACATCAGCGCGATGCAATTGGTTTTGTGGAGCATGAGCTGACACGGCAATTAGAACAGCAGGTTCCCTTGAAACCGCC
>JBDSSX010000111.1:0-3743 GCA_039928555.1 Nitrosospira sp.
GGAATTCACTCCCGGAATCGCTCCCGGTATGAAAACACCTGCTCCCGAAAAAACTGTAACTGGCGTACAGCAGGAAACGCAAAAAGAATCCGGACCACCCGTAAAGTCCGCTCAATCCTCGAATGAGCCGGTGGAGAAGCCGGCTGTGGGTGGGAAGAGTGCTGATACCAAGATTGAATCAGGAGTTGCCAAAGCCACCGATGCCACGGCTATGTTTGTCGTGCAATTGGGCGCGTTTTCCGATCCGGTCAAGGCCCGGCAACAGCAGCAAAGTCTGGCATCCAAGGGCACCAAGGTATATACGGAAACGCTTAAGACCGATAAAGGGGAGATAACGCGTGTGCGCGTCGGTCCTTTTTTCACTCGCGAGGAAGCGGAGGTTGCGCGCGAGAAACTGAAGAAGCTGGGACTGGATGGCGTAGTGACGGATAAATAGCGCCGATGGGTTTGTGGTATCCATTGCCGTACAGGCAAATCGCGCTTGTGTAATTTTGCTCTTGCTTACGAATGACTATTTTCGATTACGCTGTTCTTGCCATATTTGTTGTATCGATTTTGCTGAGCGTGGTGCGTGGTGTAGTCCGCGAATTATTCTCGCTGGCGGGCTGGGTAGTCGCGTTCATGGTGGCCAATTCGTTCGCGGCCGGATTTGCGCCCATGCTGCCATCCAGCATTGCCGGCGAATCGCTGCGTATGTTGCTGGCATTTGCCGCGTTGTTTTTGTCGGCGTTGCTGGCAATGGCCCTGATTACCATGATGATATCGGCTCTGACAAGAACCGTGGGACTGGGATTCGCCGACAGATTTTTTGGTTCGTTATTCGGGTTTATGCGCGGGTTGCTGGTGGTGCTATTGATTGTATTGGCAGCGGGGTTGACCGCGTTGCCACAAGAGCCGTTCTGGGAGAAAGCTTTGCTGAGCAAACCGCTGGAAACAGCGGCGATGATGGTGATACCCTGGCTGCCACAGGATTTATCCAGGCGCATCAGTTATGTGAAACTGAAGCGTGAACAATGAGCATTTGCAAATATAATAGATACTCATAGCGCCCGGCGTATTTGTCGGTGCGTTATGAGAGAAATTTCTTTGCGCTTTCCTGTACAGCGTTAATCCAAGTTACTTTTGCGGAGTGCAATGATGTGTGGAATTCTGGGTCTGGTCGCACAAACCCCCGCCAACCAATTGCTATACGATGGACTGCTGGTGCTCCAGCATCGTGGACAGGATGCGGCCGGCATCGTTACCGCCCAGGACAACACGTTTCATATGCACAAGGGCAGCGGTCTGGTACGGGATGTATTCCGCACCCGGAACATGCGTGCGCTGGCTGGCAATATGGGTATTGCGCATGTGAGATACCCCACCGCGGGTTCGTCCGATTCTTCGGCCGAGGCGCAGCCATTTTATGTCAACTCGCCGTTTGGCATCGTACTCGGGCATAACGGCAACCTCACGAATGCGGCACAACTCAATCGGGAATTGTTTCGTGAGGACTTGCGTCACGTCAATACGAATTCCGATTCGGAAGTGCTTCTTAATGTGCTGGCTCACGAGTTGCAGCGAAGCACGAAAAACTATCACCTCGACCCCGCCGCTATTTTCGCCGCAGTATCGGGTGTGCACCGGCGTTGCCGGGGCGCGTACGCCGTCGTGGCAATGATCGCCGGTTATGGGTTGCTGGCTTTTCGCGATCCTCATGGTATACGCCCATTGGTGTTCGGTTGTGTAGATACCGGGCAAGGGATGGAATATCTGGTCGCCTCCGAGAGCGTGGCGCTCGATACGTTGGGGTTCAAGCTGGTGCGGGATATCGCGCCGGGAGAGGCGATTTTTATCGATGGAGACGGGAATTTCTACAACAAACAATGTGCCGCTAATCCCGTGCTTAACCCGTGTATCTTCGAGTATGTTTATATGGCGCGCCCCGATTCGGTGATGGACGGTATTTCGGTATATGAAACGCGGCTGAACATGGGTGAGAGCCTGGCCGACAAAATTGCCAAAACCATGCGGCATCTGGATATCGACGTGGTCATTCCAATTCCTGATTCCAGCCGCCCCAGTGCCTTGCAACTGGCAAATCGCCTGGGAGTGAGTTTCCGTGAAGGCTTCGTCAAGAACCGCTATATCGGCCGGACCTTCATCATGCCGGGACAGCAGCAGCGGCGCAAATCGGTGCGTCAAAAGCTCAATGCCATGCGCGTGGAATTTAGCGGCAAGAACGTACTGTTGGTGGACGATTCAATCGTGCGCGGGACCACCAGCCGGGAGATCGTGCAAATGGCGCAAGGGGCGGGAGCCCATAAGGTATATTTTGCTTCCGCCGCGCCGCCGGTAAGGTTTCCCAATGTCTATGGGATTGATATGCCGACACGCCAGGAACTCATAGCGACTGGCCGGGATGATGACGAAATCTGTCGCGAGATCGGCGCCGACCACCTCGTTTACCAGGAACTTGATGCCCTCATAAAAGACGTATCCCGGGTCAATCCATCCATTACGCATTATGAAACATCCTGTTTCGATGGTCATTACATTACCGGTGATGTAAGCGAGGAGTATCTGGCTGTTTTGGAAGCGCAACGCAACGGGGGTGCCCCATTGTCGCGAACCGGATCCAGCACGCAACTGGATCTGAATCTGGCGGCGGCGGATTAAGGCTGGGAAACTGGAAACCTATCCAGAGTTTCATTGATGGAGATTTGACAAAAACAGTTACCAAGCGTAGTTTAATGATGTGCGCCGATTTGATATTCAGCTTGCGGGCGCGTTATAAATTCGGCTAAAGCGGGGGACCCGTTTTGGCAAATGCTGAACGGGTTTTTTATTTGGGGGATTCGCATGTCTGATGATTTTGAACTGGAAACATTGGCGCTGCATACCGGCATTCACCGCAGCCAATTCAACGAACACTCGGAGGCTTTGTATCTCACTTCAAGTTTTGTATTTGACAGCGCCGCCCAGGCCGCAGCCCGCTTCTCCGGCGCGGAACCGGGAAATATATATTCGCGCTTTACCAATCCCACGGTTACGGCTTTCGAAGAGCGGCTTGCCGCCCTGGAAGGGGCGGAAGCCTGCGTAGCGACTTCTTCCGGGATGTCGGCGATACTTGCCTGCGTCATGGGGCTGCTTTCCGCCGGTGATCACGTTATTGCATCGCGCAGCCTGTTCGGCGCCACGGTGAGCCTGTTCACTAATATCCTCAAGCGCTTCAATATCGAGACAACATTTGTTTCCGCCACTGATATTTCAGCTTGGGAAGCGGCGGTAAAACCCACTACAAAATTGCTGTTTATAGAAACACCATCAAATCCGCTCACGGAAATTTCGGACATCGCCGCGCTTGCGGCCGTGGCAAAAAAAGCCGGTGCATGGCTTGCGGTCGATAATTGCTTTTGTTCGCCGGCGCTGCAACGGCCGCTGGATCTGGGCGCCGATCTGGTGATTCATTCCGCCACCAAGTACCTTGAGGGTCAGGGCAGGGTGCTGGGGGGTGCGGTACTGGGTAAGCGGGATCTGGTGATGGAACAAGGGGTATTCGGTTTCTTGCGCACCGCGGGGCCGAGCCTGAGCCCATTTAATGCCTGGGTAATTCTGAAAGGAATGGAAACCCTGAAGATTCGCATGGAGGCTCATTGTGCAAATGCCCTGCAAATTGCCCGCTGGCTGGAAGCGCAGCCCGGCGTGGCGAGAGTTCATTACCCCGGCTTGCCGTCGCATCCGCAGCATGCGCTTGCCAAACG
>JBDSSX010000112.1:0-2178 GCA_039928555.1 Nitrosospira sp.
ATCACGCGCCGCCGCATTTTCACGCGAGATATGCGGGAGATCAAGTAGCGATCGACATACGCACGTTGAGAGTACTGGAAGGAAAAATGTCGCGGCGGGCGCTGGTATTGGTGCTTGAATGGGCACAGGAACACCGCGACGAACTTATGGAGGATTGGGAATTATGCACACGCAATCAGTCACCGAAGAAGATACCGCCTCTTCTGTAATCCCGCCTATACAATCCGGGGGGATGTATTGGGATGTGAAGGCAGTTGAACCGCTTGACGGCTATCGGTTCCATGTTCGCTTCGTGGATGGGCTGGAAGGCGAAGTCGATATGGCCGAACTAGTACGCGCGCCCGGCGCTGGGGTCTTTGCCGCACTGGCCGACTTGGATGTGTTCGCCAAGGTATACGTTGAGCTTGGGGTTGTAACTTGGCCGGGTGGAATTGATTTAGCACCGGACGCCATGCATGCAGAGATCAAGAAAAACGGAGTATGGAAGTTAGAATAGATCCATTCCGCAGCCGGATTTGTTCAAGCGTCCACTTGTGGAAAGCGGCGTGCTGATCGCTCTGCCATCGCACCACGAAAAACGTGAAGTATCGGATGGCCGGGATTTTCAGGCTCGGTGCGCAAAGCACGAGCCGCCACGATGCGGGAAATCGGCTAGGGCTGAATAAGCGCCTGCTTCCTCTAAAAAAAGTGTCGCAAAAACAGATGAAAGATACCGATGGTTATTGAGGTAGGTACACACTCAGATAAGCCATTGGTCTCAGTCGTTATCGTAAATTACAACGCTGGGCAATTTCTGACAGCGTGCATTGATTCAGCGTTGGCACAGGTGTCACAAGTAAGTGAGGTGCTAGTGGTGGACAATGCCTCCACAGATCTGAGTCTTGAGCTTTGCACGGAACATTTCCCTGAAGAACCGAAACTCAAGATTATTCGCAATGCAACCAATCTCGGGTTCGCCGCGGCCTGCAATATTGGTATCGCGCGGGCTATGGGCGCTTATGCGCTGTTCCTGAACCCGGACTGCGTTTTGAGTGCGGGTTCGTTACGGTGCATGCTTCAAGTATTGGAAGCACGCTCTGAGGCAGGTATGGTGGGTGGGCTATTAACCAATGAGGATGGCACCGAGCAGGCTGGGGGGCGCCGTGCGGTACCCACCCCATGGCGTTCGTTTGTTCGTGCCTTTGGACTGTATCGGTTTGCGGAATATTGGCCCCGCTTGTTTTATGATTTTCATCTGCACAAGCAGGCTTTGCCGGATCGCCCGATTGAGGTCGAGGCTATTTCCGGTGCACTCATGCTGGTGCGGCGGGAGGCAATCGATAATGTTGGCCTTTGGGATGAAGGTTATTTTCTGCATTGTGAGGATTTTGACTGGTGCATGCGCTTTCGGCAGAAAGGGTGGAAAATTCTATTCGTACCTGATGCTCCGGTTATGCACCATAAGGGAGTATGCAGCCGGTCTCGCCCCGTCTTTGTGGAGTGGCATAAGCACAAGGGGATGATACGGTTCTACCGTAAATTCTTCCGGCATCAATATCCCGGTGTTTTGATGTGGCTGGTGGCACTGGGGGTATGGTCGCGCTTTGCGGCTGTGGCGACGTATTACTCCGCCCGCCGCATTGCCGGATCCAGGCAAGAATAAGCGGCACTTCCTGCCTTCCTGGCCACCATATGCGGACTGGCTTTCTCAACTCAAACCTGACGTTTAGTGCCTCAATGCCTGATCTTGCATCTTCTCCCAAAATTATTGTCACCGGGGCGACCAGTATCATTGGACGTTTCTTGCTGCTTCGGCTGGTGAATGCGGGTTACGAAGTGCATGCCATCAGCCGCAATTGCCGTGAGGATCCAGGCGAAACTGATAAGAAGGTGTTCTGGCACCCAGTGGATATTGCTCATCCGGAGCAATTGCCCAGGGTCAACGCGCAAGCGCTCATTCATCTCGCCCCCCTTTGGCTGTTACCGCCATTGCTGCCTGTTTTGAACTCACTACAAATCAAGCGGGTAATCGGCTTTGGTTCAACCAGCCTGTTTAGCAAGGCTAGCTCTACCGATACTGGTGAACAACAGTTGGTAGCGCGCTTTGTTGCGGCGGAAGAAGCCATTACGCATCTAAGCAGCACTTTGGAAATGAATTGGACAGTATTTCGTCCAACGCTGGTTTACGATTGTGTGCAC
>JBDSSX010000113.1:0-1703 GCA_039928555.1 Nitrosospira sp.
GCGGTGATGGTTTCGCTGCTCAGCAGACGATTCAATTCCTCCAGGCGCACGCTGAGCTGCGTGAGCTTGGCAGCGATACTTTTGTTCATTCTGGACGGTGAAGATGATACAGGCGGTTGATCAGATCGACGAGATCGTCACGTTCTTCCGCCGCGGCGTGATTGAGCGCGTAAGAGGGGATGTGCAGAAATTTGTTGGTCAGGCCGTTACTCAGGGATTCCATGATTTTTTGCGGGTCCTCGCCCTTGGCCAGGAGCTTCCTGGCCCGCTCCAGTTCATGGCGCCGATATCGTTCAGCCTGGTCACGCAATGCGCGTATGGTGGGAACCAGCTCGCGCGACTCCAGCCAGTGCATGAAATTGACCACATTCGAGTCGATAATCGCCTCGGCCTGGGCTACCGCGCCCTGGCGTGAATCCAATCCCTCTTTGACGATATCGGCGAGATCATCCACGGAGTAGAGAAATACGTCATCCAGTTCCGCCACTTCCGGCTCGACGTCTCGTGGCACGGCCAGGTCCACCATGAAAATCGGACGATGCTTGCGCGCTTTGATCGCACGCTCCACCATGCCTTTACCAAGTATGGGCAGCGTGCTCGCGGTACAGGTCACCACAATATCGTGCAGTGCCAACTGTTCCGGAAGTTCATTCAGGGTAATGGCCTGCGCGTTGAAACGATGGGCCAGCACCTGTGCGCGCTCGCTGGTGCGGTTGGCGACGGTGATACGCTTCGGATGGCGTGCGGCGAAATGACTAGCGCACAACTCGATCATTTCTCCCGCTCCGATAAACAATACCCGCTGCTCACCGATGTCGCCAAAAATCCGCTCCGCCAGCCGTGTGGCGGCCGCGGCCATGGAAACAGAATTTGCGCCGATCTCGGTGGAACTGCGAACTTCCTTGGCGACGAAGAAAGTACGCTGAAACAACTTGTGCAACAGCATTCCGAGCGTGCCGGCGTGCTCGGCGGACTTCACCGCGCTCTTTAACTGACCGAGAATCTGCGGCTCACCCAGCACCATGGAATCCAGTCCGCTGGCCACCCGAAAGGCATGCTTGACCGCTTTTTCGCGAGGCAGCTTATAGAGATACGGTTCCAGTTCGCGTGCCTGCAAGTGGTGAAAATCTGCCAGCCAGTGCGTTGCCTCTTCCGGCTTCTCGGTACTGCAATAAATCTCGGTGCGATTGCAGGTTGAAACGATCGCGGCCTCTCTTACCGGACGGTGGCCCACAAAATCATGCAACGCGCGTTCCATCGCATCTTCCGGAAACGAAACCTGCTCGCGCACATCCAGCGGCGCGGTCTGATGATTAATGCCAAAGGCAAATAGCTGCATGGAAGACAATGTAAGCAACCGGGAAGAATCGGAAAATTTGCTGATTATAGTATTACAAGCGTTTGAATACCATCAATTAGAAGCGTTTTTGCATAGAAGAGTTTCAGGTTTACAGAAAAATATGAGACGCTTATAAGAATATCGCGCCTGGCAAAACCAATCCCGAAATTGCCAGCATTTTAAGCATTAGCGTATTCACGGTTAAAAATCACTTGCAGCATATCTTCAAAGCGCTTGATGTTACTACCCGAATGCAAGCCGCTTCAAAAATCGCACAGAGCCGCAAACAAGATAGCTGAAGCTCAATCTAACTCTCCGGCACGGAAATTGCCCCAGCGTATTCTTCGACCTCCGTAACTTGCCA
>JBDSSX010000114.1:0-1730 GCA_039928555.1 Nitrosospira sp.
GAGGAATTTAGCAGGGTCCCATCTACGTCGAGCGCCACAGCTCGCAACTTCGACATGGTTAATGACTTGACGCCAAGGTTCCGCAGGCGGAGATGCCGATCCGCACGGGGATGCCAGACGCGTAATAAAATTTCATTGGAGCTCTCCTTGATTGTTCGTGATGGTTACAGGACACATGGGGTATTTTCCACCGATTCTCCGCCACAGTCTACGATCCCGGGGACTGCGGCGTGACAAGAACTTATTCAGAGGTACTCCGCCATTTTACCGCCGGATACATATACCCAAATAGGGTATTGACATATACCCCACCATTGTATATAGTAAAATTGGAAATTGTGAGGAATCGCCTGATAACCCGCTTCCAGACAAGTACTCTCACCCGGCGCGGAACCTGGTGAATCTCCGGAAGCGGATCAGATTGAGGATACTGTTAACGAAAACGTTATGGTGTACAAGATGACTGCCAAATCGACGCATCTGAAAGTCAAAGGCATGCACTGCACAGGCTGCGAGGAAACCATCGAAAACGCGGTGGGCCATCTACCGGGCGTGCGGAAAGTAAAGGCGGATTACGTCAAACAGACTGTCGATATCGAATTCGATGGTAAGCTCATTGGCGATACCGGCATTCGACACGCGATCGAAGAAAAAGGCTATGAGTTTGACAGCACATCCACAGAATCTTCCGATCACGCTATACGAAATGCGCTGATTTTCCTCGCCTTCCTGCTGGTGGTGGGTGGCGTGACATTCTGGGGCAAAAGCATGATTCCGGGTCTGGTGGGCGAAATGAACGCTCACCTGGACTATGCCATGCTGTTTTCCATCGGATTCTTTACCGGGTTTCATTGTATCGGCATGTGTGGCGGTTTTGTGGTGGGCTATGCGACGGCCATCGAGCCACGCACCGCAAGTGCCACGGCAAGGGCTCATCTGATGTACGCCACCGGCAAAACAGCGTCTTATACGGTTATTGGCGGCAGTTTGGGGCTGCTGGGTTCCATCATGGCCTTCACCCCCCACATGCGGGGCGCCGTCACGCTTGCGGCCAGTCTCTTCGTAATTATCTATGGCCTCAAGATGCTGGATGTATTTCCCGTATTGCGCAACTTCACCCTGCGTTTACCCCGGTTTGTTGTGCGAGGCGTATCGAATGAGTTGCGCCAGCGGCGCAGCCCCTTGTCCATCGGGCTTTTAAATGGTTTGATGCTGGGTTGTGGCCCGTTGCAAGCCATGTACATCATGGCCGCCGGTACCGGTAGTGCGCAGGAAGGCGCCACGATGCTGTTCTTCTTCGGTCTGGGCACCTTGGTGCCGCTCCTGAGTTTTGGCCTGGTCGCAAGTTCCGTGTCAAGAGACATCATCAAACTGCTGGTGCGTGCATCCGCCATTCTGGTTATCGCCATGGGCCTGATGATGGCGGACCGGGGACTCAAACTGACCGGGTCCGGCTACGACTTTAACTCGCTGTCGTCCCGCTGGCAGCAGGCAACACCCGCGGATAATCATCTTGAACCCAGATAATCTATTAGGTGACCGCCAGCACTCGCGTAGGCTCGGAGAGCCGTCTAATGGATTATTTGGGTTGAACCAAGTGGCACTGTCCGGCAGCATTAAGTGAAACGGTTGCTAGCTGAGTTGCTAGCTGAATTACCAGCCATATTGGCCAAAATATTAGCGAGTATTTATGAGCTCACTTGCGCTTAAACAACTTGAACTACCCATCG
>JBDSSX010000115.1:0-3453 GCA_039928555.1 Nitrosospira sp.
TGCCGGTGGGATTGCCGGGTGAGCAGACGTATGCCAGCTGCGTGCGGGACCAGATATCATCCGGCAATTGCGCATAGTCGAGCGCGAAATTATTCTCCGGCAGGGTGTTTAAAAAATAAGGGGTGGCACCGGCCAGCAAAGCGGCGCCTTCATATATCTGGTAAAACGGATTTGGGCATACTACCGCCGCGCGTGAAAAAGATGAATCAATCACTGCCTGGGCAACAGAAAACAGCGCCTCACGGCTGCCGTTAACGGGAATGATCTCTGTTTCGGGATTTATCACAGGCAAGCGATAACGCCGCATTAGCCAGGTGGCAATGCTCGCACGCAGCGATCTGGCTCCAAGGGTTGTGGGATAATGCGCCAGGCCAGCGAGGTTGTCCGTAAGGGCTTGGCAAATGAAATCAGGCGTTGCATGTTTGGGCTCGCCGATATGCAGGTTGATAGGCGCGAAATCCCGGTTGGGCGTAATACCTTCGAACAGCTTGTGGAGCTTCTGGAAGGGGTAGGGTTGCAGGCGGTTGAGATTAGGATTCAATTTTATAAAGGGAGGCAGCCTGCGACCAAGGGCGGTCATTTTCAGGATGGAATCTCTTGATCGAAGCGGAATTATAAAGGGCTGGCGGCTTGCTGACCAAGCAAAATAATCAAAACAAACAGAACCTTTTGCCGGTAATGGCTCTGCTGGGTGGCGCTATTATCTGGGGGCTGCTCTGGTACCCCTACCGGGTGCTGGAACAAGCTGAGATAAGTGGTTCAATCGCAACAGCGATTACTTATTTTATTGCTTTGTTGCTGGGATTGGTGTCGTTCCGGAAAGATTTGCGAATGTCGCATATAGCCGGCGGGGAGCCCTATCTGTTGTTGGGGATCGCGCTATTTGCGGGCTGGACCAATCTCGCTTATGTGCTCGGCGTGATCCATGGCGAAGTCATGCGGGTGCTGTTGCTATTTTATCTTGCACCGCTGTGGACCATCGTGTTTTCGCGTCTTCTGCTGAAAGAGAAATTAAGCCTGCATGGGTATCTGGTTATCGTCATTTCGCTGGCCGGCGCGATAACCATGTTGTGGGAACCAGAAAGCGGTTCCTTGCTGCCTTCATCCTACGGCGACTGGATGGGATTGTCTGCCGGTTTCATGTTTGCACTCTTGAATGTACTGAGCCGCAAAGACCAGTATCACAATGT
Source organism: Nitrosospira sp. (assembly GCA_039928555.1). Classification (GTDB taxonomy): domain Bacteria; phylum Pseudomonadota; class Gammaproteobacteria; order Burkholderiales; family Nitrosomonadaceae; genus Nitrosospira. The sequence continues at coordinate 1,191 of JBDSSX010000115.1, forward strand.
TCAATCGAAATCCGTGGCGGTGTGGATGGGCGTCACCCTGGCAGGGTTCATTTACAGCCTGTTTTTGCCTGACTTATCCGTTCTGGGCAGTATTTCCATGGATTCGTATCTGCTATTGTTGGGATTGGGGATCATAGTGTTTGTGCTGAGTGTGGTTGTGCAATATGGTGTCACGCATGTTCCCGCGAACCGGGCTATCGTCATTATGTTATTTGAATTGGTGGTCGCGGCGGTTGCGGCGCATTTTCTGACTGATGAGGTCATGACACTCAAGAGCTGGATGGGCGGTGCGCTGATTGTCTCGGCCAGTCTTTTTTCTGCAAGGATGAACCGGGAGTAGCCTCGCCTACTCCCGATAGTCGTCCTTGGCGGCATCGGAGCCATTGCCGCTTTGGAGCCCACCGATCCCAACGAGGGGGGATGAATATGAGCCATCACGTAGTTTTTCTGGAGCGCGATTCGATCAAGGCGCAAGTGCGCCAGCCGAGTTTCGAGCATACTTACGAAGAATACGCTCACACGGTTTTTGATCAGATCGTGCCGCGTCTGCGGCATGCGACAGTGGCAATCATCAACAAAGTATCATTGAGCGATGAAACCCTTGCGGAATTGCCCAGACTGAAAATGATCGCGGTGACGGCGACCGGGTATGACGGCATCGATATTGCGGCTTGCCGCAGCCGCGGCATCGCGGTGGCAAATATTCGCAATTACGCGAATCATACCGTGCCTGAGCACGTGTTCGCGCTGGTGCTGGCGTTACGCCGGAATTTATTGGCGTACCGGCAAGAGATTGAGCAGGGCGCCTGGCAGCAATCGGAACAGTTCTGCTTGTTCACCCACCCTATCGCCGAGTTGTCCGGTTCCACCATGGGTATCATTGGGGAGGGCGCCATTGGCCAGGGAACAGCCGCCATTGCACGCGGCTTCGGCATGCGCGTGCTGTTTGCCTACCACCCCTCGCCCAAGAAAAAAGAGGTGGTGCTTACGCCGTTCGACCAAGTATTTGCCGAGTCGGACATCCTTTCGTTGCACTGTCCGCTGACGCCGACAACGCGAGACCTGATCGGCATCAATGAACTGCGCAAGATGAAGCGCAGCGCACTACTGATCAATACCGCGCGCGGCGGACTGGTTGATGAGGCGGCGCTGGTTCAGGCGCTGGACGAAGGTCTTATTGCCGGGGCAGGTTTTGACGTGCTTACTGTCGAGCCGCCAAAGAATGGCAATCCGTTACTCGATCTGCGCCGTCCCAACTTCATTCTGACGCCGCATGTAGCATGGGCTTCAGATGAAGCCATGCAGTGTCTCGCCGATCAGTTGATCGATAATATTGAAGCCTGGGTGGCTGGCAGGCCGCAGAATCTGGTCACTTGAGCGATGGGTTTGGTCTGGTGATTCAGGGACGAAGCCCGCCTGCTTCAGCCGTTCTAAATACTGCCCATGCACTGGGTATTTATCCAATAAGCGTCCAGTAAGTCCAGTTGACAAGCTAAGGACCCTCCGATAGTCTCCTACAGTTTGGTTAGCCTGATATTAGGGCAAGGACAGCTGGAATCCATCCGGTATGCCGCCTCGAGCAGGCTGGAAACCTTGATCAATTTGATTGTCACTATGTTATATAAGAGGAGAGCGTCATGGAACTTAAAGGATCAAAAACTGAAGGAAATCTGAAAGCGGCTTTTGCCGGAGAATCTCAGGCCAATCGGCGTTATCTCTATTTTGCGGGCAAAGCGGACGTGGAAGGTCAGCCCGATGTGGCGGCCGTGTTCCGTTCCACCGCTGAGGGGGAAACCGGTCATGCTCATGGTCATCTGGAATATCTGGAAACCTGTGGAGATCCGGCTACAGGTCTGCCTTTCGGTCCATCGCGCGACAATCTGAAAACAGCCATCGCCGGGGAAACCCATGAATACACCGATATGTATCCGGGTATGGCCAAGTCCGCACGGGATGAGGGTTTTGATGAAATCGGCGATTGGTTCGAGACCCTGGCCAAGGCTGAGCGTTCTCACGCCAACCGCTTCCAGAAGGCTCTGGATAATCTGGCCGATTAGGTAAGAGTTATAAAAACGGATAGACCGGATAGCATTTGATCCGGTCGGTCTATTTTATTCCGCAATTTCATCCTGCTTTATTCCTCATCCTATTTCCACGTTGCCATGACCACTCGCGAAGGGAGTTTGGAGCCTCCAAAGCGGCATCCGCTCGACTGGGTAAATTCGGATTTTTATGACGAGCCGAAGCTATTCCAGGAGATGGA
>JBDSSX010000116.1:0-1818 GCA_039928555.1 Nitrosospira sp.
AAAAAGCTGAACGTCACCCCTATCCGAATTCTTTTCGGGAAATTCGTACAAAAATCCGGCTCGATACGAGTCTTGTGCGAGCGGCTGTAACCCTTAACAGATAATGGTTGCAGCCGCTATTTTCGGCTTTTGCCTGTAAGATTCTACAGCTATCCGCGACCCTCGTTCCGTTGTTTCATAGCACCGTCATTAACCAACCAAGACGGGGCAAAAGATGGGACAGATCATGCTTGCGCAGCACGGAAACGGCTCTCTGGATCAACGGGCGGTGATAGGGATGTATCGGCTGAGACACGAAGTCTTCCATGACCGGCTGGGCTGGGAGGTAACCAACGATAATGGAATGGAACATGATGAGTTCGATCATGCTAATTCGGTCTACGTGCTGGCGAAAGGCGATGAGGATGAGGTACTGGGTTGCTGGAGGCTGCTTCCCACCACGGGTCCCAATATGCTGAGGGATACTTTTCCACAATTGCTGCATGGGCAACCGGCGCCCCGGCAGACCGATGTGTGGGAATTAAGCCGGTTTGCCGTGACGATTCCAAAATACGAAAGCGCGGGATTCGGCTTCAGCGATATTCCTGTACAAATGATGCGGACCTTATTCCTCTTTGCGCAGAACAACAGGATAAAGCGTTATGTAACCGTGACTACCGTTGCGGTGGAGAGACTGATCCGCAAACTTGGTGTCAACGTCTCCAGGCTGGGCGCGCCCATCAAGATTGGCCGGGTTTTAACCGTGGCCTGCTACATTGAGATTGACGTAATCACGGAGTTTGCCTTGTTTGGTACGCTTCCCGAAGATGCGCAAAGGAAAGCGGCATGAATATTCTTCTGGTTGGAGAGAGACAGGATGCGCGCCGAATCGTGCAACTGTTGCTTGAGAAATCAAAACACAAACTGGAACGAAAATCGCTGGAAAGTTTTCCCGAGCCGGACCTGGAAGCTTACGACATGGTCCTGGTTGATGGCAATGTATACGACTGCACTCAACAGGAAAATTTGTTGCAATGGATTCGGGAAGCGAGACGACGCTATCCGCATTTACCCGTGGCAGTGATGAATGATGTGGGGTCTCACGTAGGCTCCGAAAGTTATCAGGCGAGCGGTGAGACTCCGCGCACCTGTGGTGTTTTTGAGTCCAGCGATGGTGTATTGAATCTGCGCTGCCGCCTCCAGGAAATAGCCCTGGGGGAGACGGCCGCGTTGATGCGTGACGGGTGCGAACGAGCACCGCTGGAGCCTGTCACTTTTGAATATTCGGGCCCCAAATGGAACATGATGGAAATTTCAAAGAAGCAGAGCTGAAACACATCCTATCCTTATCCGATACTCATTTATAAAACCTTCATAAATCGTTCATCGAAACGCCATCTGTTCCCGTTAGCCTGAACGCGCCAATCAAGTTTTCGAATTTATCCTGGTTTAGCTCTGTACATCACAGGAGGTAACATGAAACCCCAACTACCCGTGTTAGTGGTGCCCGTATCACCGGCGAGTCAGGCTGGTCAACCATTGCTTGCCAGACAGCCCGGGCAGGATTTGCCAGCCATGAGGGATGATGCTGATTGCGTGAATGATACCAGCCGCACATTCAATGGTTACAGTATCGTCACGGACCCGTATCGCAATGGAACCGGCGGCTTACGAGAATCCTCCAATTTTAATCGGCGCATCTTTCATACCGCACCCTTGGCTGGAACTAAAAAGAAGCGGTTCGGCTAGCAGGCTGCCAGGGTTTACGTGAACGTACAAACAGACTTTTGAGTGATTATTCGCATTAAAGAGGCAGGCATGAACCCTGTTGAAGTGACT
>JBDSSX010000117.1:0-6913 GCA_039928555.1 Nitrosospira sp.
AACCCTTGAAGTAATAGACGATCTGCGCCGAGATGCGCGCCCAGTTTATCGAGTTGACGGTGCCGATGTGGTATTTTTGCTTGAACGTATAGTCATTGCTGACCGCCTTGACAATATCCTGGCAATCGTCGAATACGCCACGAACGGCAATATTGAAAATATTCGGATCTTGCAAGGAAAACATTTGCGCAGTCTGAAAATGACTCATCTTCCCTTGCGGCGACAGCATGAACACACGGATGCCGTGCTTGCCGCGCATGGCGTATTCCGCGCTAGGGCCGGTATCGCCGGAGGTGGCGCCAAGGATATTAAGATCTTCGCCTGTTTTTGCCAGCGCATACTCGAACAGATTTCCAAGCAATTGCATGGCGATGTCCTTGAACGCCAGTGTTGGCCCATTTGACAATCCCAGAATATGCAGGCCTGGCTCCAGGGTTTTAAGCGGGGTAATCTCGTCAGTGCGGAATAATTCGGGGATATAGGTACGGTCAATAATGTCGCGCAAATCAGCTACGGGGATATCGCTAGCGAAACGGGAAATGATCTCAAACGCAAGCTCACGATAATTCAGTCCGCGCAATTTCTCCAGTTGCGCGGCGCTGATTTCCGGATATGTTTCCGGCATCGCCAGTCCACCGTCTGGAGCCAAGCCACCCAAGAGAATCTTGGAGAATTTTTTTGGCGGCATGCCGCCGCGAGTAGAAATGTAGCGCATTTTTCACCACAAAAAAAGAACGCAGAATGTTTTATCTAAACATATGCTGCGCCGGGATTGGTTGCTAACACTTCGCCAACTGGGTCCAACCGCGTTAGCAAAATGCATGAGTAAATGGGCTTGCTTGGAAGCGTAAATTCAAGAAGCGTTGCAAAATTATTTACTGTTCAATTCTTCGAGTCGGATACGCGTCACTTTACCGCTTACTAGCGGAAGTTTCTGGATTTTAGCGATAGCGGCATTAATGTTTCGTTCCACCGCCAAATGGGTAAGCATAATGATATCCACTTGATCTTCTCCTTCGCTGGGTTCTTTCTGTACCATCGCATCAATGGAAATACCCAGATCGGCAAGGACTCGGGTGATATCGGCCAGCGCCCCCGGTTTATCCATCACTCGCAATCGCAGATAATAGGAAGTTTCCACATCCTCCATCGCCAGAATGGGTGTATCCGATAGCAGGTCAGGCTGAAAAGCGAGGTGAGGAACGCGGTGCTTGGGATCAGCAGTGTGCATGCGAGTTACATCCACCAGGTCTGCCACGACGGAACTGGCGGTGGGTTCGGCGCCCGCGCCCGCGCCATAATATAAAGTAGCGCCCACCGCGTCGCCTTTCACCACAATAGCGTTCATCACACCTTCCACATTGGCAATTAACCGCCGCGCGGGTATCAGCGTAGGATGGACACGCAACTCGATGCCCTTGGCCGTACGCCGGGTGATGCCCAGCAGCTTGATGCGATAGCCCAGTTCCTCAGCATAACGGATATCCTCACGGGTTAATTTTGTGATGCCTTCGGTATAAACCTTGTCAAACTGCATGGGAATACCGAAGGCGATAGCCGCCATGATGGTGAGTTTGTGCGCGGCATCAATACCTTCGATATCAAAGGTAGGATCGGCTTCGGCATACCCCAATTTTTGCGCCTGCTTCAGCACGGTGTCGAACGTCAGTCCTTTATCACGCATTTCCGACAGGATGAAATTACTTGTGCCATTAATGATTCCGGCAATCCATTCAATGCGATTGGCGGTCAATCCCTCGCGCAACGCCTTGATAATGGGAATGCCGCCCGCTACCGCCGCCTCGAACGCAACCATCACGCCCTTTTTCTGCGCGGCGGCAAAGATTTCCGTACCATGCGAAGCCAGCAATGCTTTATTGGCGGTAATGACATGCTTGCCATTTTCGATGGCCTTCAGCGTCAGCTCTTTCGCGACGGTATAGCCACCGATCAGTTCGACCACGATGTCAATGTCAGGATTTGTCACGACTTCGTTTGCATCGGCGGTAATTATGGCCTCGTCACCCGCGATCGCGCGCGCTTTCTCCATATCGCGATCGGCAATCATCCGGATGACGATGCCTCGCCCGGCGCGGCGCGTAATTTCTTCCTGATTACGTTTGAGTACCGCAAAAGTGCCACCGCCGACGGTACCGATACCTAACAGACCTACATTGATGGGTTTCATAGTTAACGCAAAAAGATTAAATTAGCGGATGGGTTAATAAGCTGGTATACGGCGGGATATTTTTGCCCCCTCCCGCCGCATTTCTGTCCATCCTCAGGCTCGCTCACGTTCGGCACGCTTGCGATATCGCCCAAGAAAATCCGCGATGCGGCCTATCGCCTCGCTGAGATCGTCACTATTCGGCAAAAATACCACGCGAAAGTGATCCGGATATGGCCAGTTGAAACCGCTACCTTGCACCAGCAGCACCTTCTCTTCCATCAGCAGATCCAGCACAAACTGCTGATCGTTTTCGATCGGGTACATTTCCGGATCCAGACGCGGAAACAGATACATCGCGGCCTTCGGCTTGAAACACGTAACGCCGGGAATATCGGTTAGCAATTTCCAGGCGAGATCGCGCTGGCGCATAAGCCGCCCGGTCGGCATAACTAGATCATCAATGCTCTGGTAGCCACCGAGCGCGGTCTGAATTCCGAACTGCGAGGGCACATTCGCGCACAGGCGCATCGAGGCCAGCATGGTCAGCCCCGCAATATAATCACGGGCAAACTGTTTCTTTCCTGAAACCACTGCCCAACCGGAACGGAATCCGGCTGCCCGATAGTTCTTGGACAACCCGTTTAAGGTGATGAAAAGCACGTCATCCGCTAATGAAGCAATCGAAGTATGCGTCGCGTCATCGTACAGCACTTTATCGTAAATTTCGTCCGCATAGATGATAAGGTGGTGCTGACGGGCAATCTCAATGATTTCACGCAATAAATCGTCCGGATAGAGTGCGCCGGTGGGATTATTGGGATTAATGATAACAATGGCGCGGGTGTTCGAGGTAACCTTGGCGCGAATATCATCCAGATCAGGCAGCCAGCCGGATTGCTCATCGCACACATAGTGCCGCGCTGTGCCGCCTGCCAGGACAACCGCCGCAGTCCATAGCGGATAGTCGGGCGATGGAATCAGCACTTCATCGCCGCTGTTCAGCAATGCCTGCATGGCCATCACGATCAACTCGGAAACGCCATTGCCGATGTAGATGTCCTCCATCTGCACATCGCGAATTTGTTTCTCCTGCGTGTAATGCATAATCGCCTTGCGTGCGGCGAATAAGCCCTTGGAATCGCAATAGCCCGAAGCGGCGGATAAATTGTGAATGACATCCTGCAGAATTTCCGCAGGCGCATCAAAACCAAATAACGCCGGGTTGCCGATATTGAGCTTGATTATGTGATGTCCTTCCTCTTCCATTTGCTTGGCGTGGTCGAGCACCGGACCGCGTATGTCATAACACACATTCGCCAGTTTGTTGGATTTCAGTATAGGTTGCATGATTTGAGAGGGCTGATCCGCAAAACGGTCCGCAAATGGTCCGCGAAATGATCCAATAAGGCGCCGGTAAAGATCGTCGCGATGACAGGGTTTCAGTGTCAGGACTTCTATCTTTTATTCAGTATCTTACAGCATCATTCCGGAAAATCTTGGAAAATTTCCGAGTTCCGCTTGTTGTTTCCGCTTTATTGCAACGCGAAAAAGATGTAATGTTACCCGACCCGCCAATCCGTCGCAAATGGAGCCTTGCTTGAAGCTGCATCTTTCGGGGTTTTCCGAACAGAATATGTTCACCGGTTATGGAACCGGATATGTCATGGTCAATCAGACGCGCTACGAGCACAGTCTGATCATTTTGCCCGACCGTATCATTGAAAACTGGGAAGCTGTAACCTTTGAACAGCTTACAGCGGAACACTTCGAGTCTCTGCTTCCATTACAGCCTGAAATGGTATTATTTGGAACTGGGGCCACCCTGCGTTTTCCTCACCCTTCCCTGACGAGAATGCTGATCGCATCAAAAATCGGTGTGGAGGTAATGGATACCAACGCCGTCTGCCGCACTTACAACATACTGACAGCGGAAGGACGGCGTGTGGCGGCGGCGCTGCTTATTTAACCCGGATGGTTATCCACGAACACGTTGCCGGCGAACCCAGGGATCCATCTTCGACCCCCCGCGTTTGATTTACTCCTTGACAGCGGGGATGGACAACTCGTTCCGCACTCGCTCCCGCCAGCCTTCGATCCAGGCAGGCAGATCCTCAGCCAGCATGGGCCTTGACATAAAAGTCCCTTGAGCGAGATCGCATCCCGTGCGGTACAGAAGGTCCCAATCGTTCCGGTCTTCAACGCCTTCGGCCACGACTTCCATACCCAATTGTCTTGCCAGAGACAGACTGGCATCATACATTGCCCGCAATGTCTCGTCGGCCCAGGCGCGGTGCACAAAACCTTGGTCGATCTTGAGCTCATCAAAGGGAATATCACGCAACTGAGCCAAAGAAGAGTGTCCCGTGCCGAAATCATCGATTGAGAGACGGAAACGCTTCAAACGCAATCGAGTCAGTATCTCAAGCGGCGCCCGTGTATCCAGCATCAACCGGCTTTCCGTCACTTCCAGCACCATATCCTGCGGCGCCACGCCGACCTTGGCCGTAAGTTCGGCAACGAAATTCAGAAAACTCAGCGATGCCAGGTTATCCATTGACACGTTGACCGCCACCCGCAATACCAGCCCCGCTTGTTGCCAGGCTTTGGCCTGTGTCACCGCCCCGGTGAATACCACTTGCGTCAGATCGTCAATCAGGCCGAAGGCTTCGGCCACGCCGATGAATTGATCGGGGAATACGATGCCGTCGACAGGATGACGCCACCGAACCAGAGTCTCCACGCCCACCACCTCACCGGTGGCTACCGCTACCTTGGGCTGATAGTAATTCACAAGCTCACCATTGTCGATGGCGGCACGCAATTCATCCGCACCGTAAGTTTTCTTCGTTATTCCGGGGCCACCCGTGGATGGAGGCGTCCACTTCTCCAGCAGTGCGGATAACGTCTCCGGCTTGACGGGCTTTTGCAGGTGCCCAAGTATCTGAATTTTATGTGCCTGCACCAACTTTTCGGCGGTCTGCAATATGCGCTCGTCCTCGCCGCTCACCAGAATGAGGCTGCCGGTATAGTGCCGTTCGACCAGATGCCGCACGAACTCTATTCCATCCATTTCCGGCATGTTGAGATCCAGCAAAATCAGGTTTGGCTGTGAAGCCGTATCCCCTATCCGATCCAGGGCGGCACGTCCGCTATCGCAGAGCGTAACCGAAGTAAACCCCAGATTTGACAGAATGCGGCTCAGCAGCTTGAGCATGAAGGATTCATCGTCAAGCACCAGAATCCTGACTGCGGACCTCTCGACCATAGTATTCTTTTCCTTCGGATCGTTATTCGGAAAAACAGTCGCGTAACTTTGCCGCATGGCGCGCGACACAGGTCTTGGCTTGTCTGTGATGCCAGGAAATGCAACGCGTTAAGCACGGTAAGCGCGGTAAGCACATGATTTTACCAGCAACCCGGCTGGGATGGCGTTCTGTGGACAGCCTGCTTTGTCAGCCTCGTAGCGAAGGGAATCAGCCATTCGCGTCGTTGCCTCTCTCATCCATGGGGCATCCCTTTCCCGAAGCCACCACCGGCCGCCGTCACGCCCCTTGCCTGTAAACTCGGGGACTTATTTGGAGCTTCCTTGCGACAAATCTATATACTTATCCACAACAGCCAGTTCCGATTCAAAGCGGGGCAACAGCGCTTTCACCGCCTCGATGTCGCCCGCCTTCCCTGCCGCCTCCATCTCGGCGCATAGGTCTCCCAGCACCAGCGCGCCGACCGAACGAGCCGACGACTTGAGCTTGTGGGCCGCCGCGCCGGCCGTTGTCGCCTCTCCCGCCTGCGAGGCGGCGCGCAAGTCCGCCGCTATCCGGGCCGAACTGGCACGAAAGTCCCGCAAAAATTCATTGATTACCGCCGGGTCGTTCCCCACAAGCGCTTCGAGGACACCCACATCCATTGATCTTTGCGCGCTCACTGGTGTGGCGGGGGTAGCGATCACCGCAGGCGCCTGAGTACCGGATTTTGGAACTGGCAACCATTTATGCAATACCGCTTTCAAATGGGCAAGCTGCACAGGCTTGCTCAGATAGTCATCCATGCCAATGGCGCGGCAATGCTCGGCCTCCCCCTTGAGAGCATTGGCGGTGAATGCAATGATAGGAATTCGAGCCTTGTCTCGTTCGGCGTGGCGAATGGTCGCGGTCAACTGGTAACCATCCATTTCCGGCATATGCAGATCGGTAAGCAGCAGCGCGTAGTTGCCGCTCTCCCAGCGTTTCAGCGCTTCCTGGCCGTTCCCGGCGATATCCGCGGCATAGCCGAGCAGTGTGAGCTGTTGGCGGATTACTTTCTGATTGATTTCATTGTCTTCAGCCACCAGGATCAGCGTACCTTCACGAATGGCCTTCTCGCGCGATGGGGCAGTCGCTACCTTGACCTTGTCCGCCTGCTGTGCTTCCACTTCCTCCTGCACTCGCCCCGCCGCAATAGCCACCGCCCGAAGAAAGGCGTCGCGGTGCATGACGTCACCGTCCAGCGTGACGGTATCCACCGCTTCGGAGCGCTCATGACGGCGCCGCCCACGCCTGATCACAACGAAGCGGGGCTCAATGTCGGGCTGGTGATGTCCATGCTCCAGAACCACAAAGTGCGGATCGAGATCGGGCCGGGCATGGCAGGCGACGCGCAATTCTTCGACCGGTGGCGCATCATGCCCCGCGTCGATGATAAGCAACCATAAACCGGGCGGTAGTGTGTCGATTCGTTTCCGGGCTGCCGCCAGATCCGACACGC
>JBDSSX010000118.1:0-6591 GCA_039928555.1 Nitrosospira sp.
CGCAGCCCGATAAGCGTTTGATAAACGATAATATGCGTAATTACTCCACCGCCATTTATACCACTGCCGAGATCCGCGAAATCGAGCAACTCGCGGCTGCATTGCCTGAACCTCCCGCCTTGATGGAAAAAGCCGGCCTTGCCGCTGCCGAAGTCGCGCGGGACAAGCTGCTGACCTACGGGAGAACTCACGTACTGGTGCTGGCAGGTCCGGGTAATAACGGTGGCGATGCTTTCGCGGTGGCACGCCATCTGCAAGCCTGGTGGCTCAAGGTGACGCTTGTGTTCACCGGCGAACGCTCAACCCTGTCCAACGATGCGCAGCGAATGCTGGATGCCTGGCTCGCCGCGGGAGGCAGGATACTTGCCGAGATCCCGAAAAATGAAAAATGGGATGCGGTGATAGATGGACTGTTTGGCATTGGTCTCGATCGCCATGAAGGACGAGAACTGGAGGGTAAATACCTTGCCCTGGTCAATGCCGTCAACCGCATGAACCTGCCTGTGCTTGCCCTCGATATTCCCAGCGGCTTGGGCAGCGACAGCGGCCAAGTGCGCGGCGTGGCGATCCGGGCCGCCATGACAGTCACGTTCATTGGCCTCAAACCCGGCCTCATGACGCATCAAGGTCCCGAATATTGTGGTGAAATTTTCTTGCACGATCTCGATCTCAATACGCTTTCGTTGAGAGAACCCGGCTCATGGATAATGGATCAGATTTTGGCTCAAAAGTTATTGCCGCCACCCCGCCCTGGCAGCAGTCACAAAGGTACGTTCGGCAGCGTCGGCATAATTGGTGGATCAACAGGGATGGTTGGTGCGGCACTTATGGCGGGCACGGCAGCGTTGAAACTGGGTGGGGGCCGCGTCTATCTCGGTTTGATAGCCAGTAATGCACTCGGGATGGACACTGCACAGCCTGAATTGATGCTACGCCCGGTCCACGAACTGTTCAAGCTTGATCACCTGAACTGCCTGGTTGTCGGCCCGGGGCTGGGGTTGGAGCTCAACGCTTGCTTCTGGCTGGGTTGCGCGCTGGAATCAGACTTGCCGCTGGTGCTGGATGCCGACGCATTAAATCTCATCGCCATGCATTCCGGGATTGCCAACCTGCTACGGGCGCGCAAGAGCCCGTCCATTCTCACGCCGCATCCGGCCGAAGCCGCGCGTCTCTTGAATACGGATATTTCGACGATTCAAAATGATCGCATGACCGCCGCGGCAAATCTGGCAAAAAACTTTAACTGCTGTACGGTGTTGAAAGGTGCGGGTAGCATTTGCGCCGTGCCCGGCGGCAAACGCTATATCAACACCAGCGGCAATCCGGGTTTAAGTACCGCGGGAACGGGCGATGTATTGTCTGGCATCATAGGCGCTTTACTGGCGCAGGGATCAAGTTCGGAAAATGCGCTATTGCTGGCGGTTTATCTGCATGGAGCCGCGGCGGATATGTTGCTGAAACAACAGGGTGGCCCCGTCGGAATGACCGCCTCGGAAATCCCGAACGCTGCACGCAACCTGTTGAATCAATGGATTTACAGCTCTGAAATCCAGGTAGTTCAATAATCCCGAATCCGGAAGCATGCATGGCCTAGTTTCTTTCCCCGGATTGAGTATCCCCCTCTTTCAGTACTCCCCGCGCGAGGTCAGGCTCCCCGCAAAGACGCAAGATCTCCGCGCGAGCGGCGTTCCGCAAACGAATGGCGGCAAGCCAGTCCTTTCCATCCGGCACGATTGGTCTGCTGAGTGTGATGGTGATAACTCCACGGCGCGGAAACCAGTGCCCAGCGCGAAGGATGGAGCGAGTGCCACGAATGGTTATGGGCACTATCGGCACACCCGCTTCGGCAGCCACCACAAATGCGCCCATGTGGAAAGGTAACAAGCCGGGCATGCGGTCGAATGTGCCCTCCGGAAAGAATATCGGACTGCCGCCAGACTGCAAGGAGAGCGCCACCTGCCTCACTTCCTCCACACCGCGTTCCGGATCGAAGCGATCGACGAAATCCGACCCGATATGCCGCAGATACACGCGCGAAACGATATTGTCCAACAGCTCCCGCTTGGCCACAAAACGGAAATGCCCCGTAGTACTGAATCCACCCGGCAGGGCAGCGACGAGCACGATTCCATCAAGATAGCTGGCATGGTTTGCCACCAGCACACAAGGCGCCTTGCAGGGCAGATTCTCCAACCCGCGAACCACCAATGGCGTTCCCGACAAACGTGTGAGGAGGTGTGCGCTCCCACGGCTCACCGCCCAACCCCAGGCGGGACGGGGCAGCAGCGCGGTTGCCAGCCAGGTCACTGGTGCCAGCAGGCAGAATAGTGTCCACACATATGCAGCATAGAGAATGCCGGACGCCACCCTGCTGCCGCGGCGCAACTGAGGCAGCGCGCCAGCACACGCCAGCCGGATCACCTGCCACCATACCGGGCGCGGTGGAGCCACCCCCTTTTCATATCGCTCACGGCAGGCGGCCCGGCGGATCTTGCCGCTTGAAGTTTTGAGCACACTATGAACGGGCGCCAGCACGATATCGTCTACCGGCATTCCCAGTATATCCAGAGTCAGGGCATTAATCTGGTCACACAATTCCTTACATCTCCCGGAATCAACACCGCGCATTTCGGCTAGCACCACCAGGCGCTCCGTACCGGAAACCGGGTCCGGGCTGCCAAAAACCGCGACGCATCCCTTACGAATGCCGGGAATATTGCCCACCGCCTCTTCCAGCTCATGGGGGTAGATATTGCGCCCGGCACGAATGATGATGTCCTTTGCACGTCCAGTCAGATAAAGATCACCCGCGGCAAGGTAGGCGAAGTCGCCGGAATCCAGCCACCCGTCGCGGAACAGCAGGCGATTCTGCTCCGGGTTACGGAAGTAACCACTCGTAGCGGACGGACCTTTGAATTCCAGGTGCCCTTCCACCCGCTCCCCCACTTCACTGCCTGTGGCATCAACAATTTTGATCTGGTGTCCCGGAAGCGGCCGGCCGCAGGCCACGAAGCGCAATACGTCCAAATCTTCGCCGCCGGCTGGATCCGCCTGGCCGGAACGTGTGAATCTGTCCCGTTTGATACGGTCGATCAGCGGCCCGCGCCCCGGCGGCGGAAAGGCCAGCCCTACTGAACATTCCGCCAGCCCATATACCGGCGCAATCGCTTCCGGGCGCAGCCCGTAGCGGGCGAAGCGCCGCGTAAAATTGACGATGGTCTCGGGACTTACCGGCTCGGCACCGTTGAAAGCCATACGCCAGCTCGACAGATCCAATCCCTCGAGAACATCGTCCGGGATCTTGCGCAGACACAGCTCATAGCCAAAATTGGGGGACGCCGAAAGGGTACCGCGGTGCTGGTGGATCGCCCACAGCCAGCGCTCCGGCCGCGCCAGAAAGGTGATGGGCGACATCACCACCAATGGGCAAGCATAGTACAGACTACCCAGCCAGGCGCCGATCAATCCCATGTCGTGGTATAGCGGCAGCCAACTGACAAACACGTCAGTGGAAGTGACCTGCGCCGCCTGCCCCATCGCGCGGATATTGGTCAGCAGATTGGTATGAGTCAAGGCAACGCCCTTCGGATTGGCGGTACTGCCGGAGGTGTACTGCAGCAGCGCAATATGCCCAGCCTGGACGGGATACCCTGGCGTCTGTCCGGAAACGGACAGTTCGGCCACAGTGACAACCGCGCGCAATGTCTCCACCTGCGCCTGGAGCAGCCTCGCCACAGGCTTTGCCTCCGGCACCGTAATCAGGACTGCGGCGAGTGCGTTGGACAGAATGCCCGCATGCCGGCGCAGATGATCCTCTATCTGTGAGACGCGAGCAGGCGGATAAATTGGCACAGGCACCCCACCCGCCAGCAGCACCCCGAAGAAGCAGAAGAAATAATCGTGGCTGGTCGGCAGCATGATCGCCACAGACTGTCCGGGCTGCAACTCATACTCCAGCAGCCCCGACGCAATCTCCATGGCGCCTTTCCGCAATGCGGCATAGGAGATTCCGGTTTCTTTGCCCGATTCATCTTGCAACGTAATATGCGTCCGGTGCGGATGGGCGCGCACGTGCCACTCAAGAACTCCCGGCAGAGTAAGCGCATCCGATGGCTCGGCTTGTACCCGGACTGGTGCTTCGCCCCGCTGCATTCCCTTCAACGCCGCCGCGGGCGCGGCGGTCAACACCGCTTGCAGCAGATCGCGTGGCGTTTCAGCATTGGCCAGCGCTTGTTCCGGCAGACTGATTCCGAAGATACGCTCAATGCGAGCAAGCAGTTCTACCCGCCCGAGACTGTCAAAACCCAGATCCCGCTCCAGAGAGCTGTCGAGCGTTGCCGAAATTTCTCCACTGGGGCGTACGTGCAGTTCGGCTGCTAGCTGCCGTACCGTTTCCAGCAGAACGCCAGCCGCATCTTCCGCACTTACCGCTTTTTCTATTGTCTGCTGTCCAGTCAAATCTCATCCCCTCCACCACACAAGGCCACGCTGTCCGCCGCGATAATTACCGCGTGCGTGGCTTTACCTTTGAGCGTGACGTGATTCCCTCAATTTCCTCATCAGGGCCAATGATCCGGTATCACAGTTTTCTTTATAGCATAGTGCCATCCCAAGATTGTCCCGCCAACTTTTCGAATTGCCTCAGGAGTAATCCGCTCCGTAGCGACCTTACCACAAGGCAAAAGTCGAGCGAGGCAAAGAATCATTGCGAGTCATGGTGTTAAGCTGAATTGGCAATCGATTGCCGAATTCAAGGTGCATACATATACCGTCTCATGCGCGGCACCGCACAGATGAGATAGTTTTTTACAGGTATATTATGAAATATTGAGCAGCCCCAATTTATTAAAGGAGAAATACCGATGTCCGTACTCGTCACCCATCTCGCACCCGACTTCACCAAACCCGCTGTCCTGCCGGATGGAAGCTTTAATGACGCTTTCAACTTTCATACCGAAATTTCCGGCAAATACGCCGTACTGTTTTTTTATCCGCTGGATTTCACCTTCGTCTGCCCTTCGGAAATCATTGCCCACTCTCACAGGGCGGAAGAATTCCGCAAACGCAATGTGGAAGTGATCGGGGTTTCGGTGGACTCCCAGTTCACCCACTATGCATGGCGCAACACCCCTGTGGACAAAGGAGGCATTGGTCCGGTGGGTATCACCCTGGTGGCGGACGTTGGCGGAGAAGTCATGCATGCCTATGGTGCCGGTCATCCAGATCACGTCGCCTTGCGTGCATCCTTCCTGATCGATAAACATGGCATCGTGCGCCACCAGGTGGTCAACGACCTGCCGCTGGGACGTGATGTGGACGAAATGTTGCGCATGGTGGATGCATTGCAATTCTACGAAAGTCACGGCGAGGTCTGCCCCGCCGGCTGGAAAACCGGAGACCCCGGCATGAAGGCATCTCCTGAGGGCGTAGCCGAATATCTGGGCGCCCACGCAGAGGCGCTTTGAGCTAATGATGGATGAAGAGAGCGCGGCAATCTAGGGAACGGTTACGGGTGGTTACTATAGAGTTGACCGTCAACTGTCTGGAAAAAGTTTCTGGATTCCCGCTTTCGCGGGAAAGACGGAGTTCCCTGTTTGTTGACTATCTCTATGAATGGGGCGCGCCGCTTGGATTATTTGCAATCAAAAGGAGAAAAATATGAGCTTCGATAAAGACAAAGTCATCGCATTGTTGAACAAGATCATGGAACTTGAACTCGCCGGCGTGGTGCGTTATACACATTATTCATTGATGGTCTTCGGCTACAATCGCATCCCTGTCGTGGATTGGCTCAAGAAGGAGGCCGAAGAGGGGTTGGTGCACGCCCACAGGGCGGGCGAGCTCGTTACCCTCCTGGGAGGATATCCTTCACTTTCCATTGGGCCACTGCTGGAGACACATCATCACGACATCGGCGATATCCTCAGGGAATCCCTGGCGCACGAGGGTGAAGCCTGTGCGGCCTACCATGAGATGCTGGAACTGACTCAGGGCAAATCGGTATTGCTGGAAGAGTACGCGCGCGAACTCATCGTCGCGGAGGAGATGCACGCCGACGAAGTCAACAAGATGCTGCGCCGGACGGGTAAAACAGGCGTGTACGAACCCGCCACGTAGTCGCTGTCAACGTGCGCTGGAATTCTTGGGCATCTTATTTATCCGGCGAGCAGATACTATGAATTTCGTCGTTCCGGACTTGCCCCGGAATCCAGTCCAAGTCGACAGTGGCGTGCTTTGAACGCCACTGAATGGATTATCTGGGTTAAATGAGCGGTCAACTACCGGATTCAGGATTATTCGTCGCTTCGCAAATCGTTGTACACCATGCCGCTTAACTGAATCATCAGGTCAATCTCGCTTTCCTCTTCATCCAGGATCTGCCCGGATTCGTAGAGCTCCATTAACGCGCGAAGTGCACCGGCATGATTTGCATCAAAGATGTCAGCCGATTCGGCCGGTTGCAAAGTCACTTCAACAGGGTTCATGCCTGCCTCTTTAATGCGAATAATCACTCAAAAGTCTGTTTGTACGTTCACGTAAACCCTGGCAGCCTGCTAGCCGAACCGCTTCTTTTTAGTTCCAGCCAAGGGT
>JBDSSX010000119.1:0-5168 GCA_039928555.1 Nitrosospira sp.
CGAGCGGAGCGCATGCCTGATCGCGTGGGGATGAGATCATAAGCACTTGTTAAATAGTCTCTCACTCCACAAAGATAAACTCTGTGCGATTCCGCACATACCAATGTGAGGAGGAAAATCGAGCAAAAGTTCCAAAGGTTCTCTGTAAAGTGATACGGGGATGCTGCCGGCAGAAAAAACGGGGTGGCGATTTAATCCGGATGTTTCATAAATTAACGCGTGTCCTCGCTGGTCTTTTGTTTCGTATGGAAATTTTGTTCAGTTGGGCGTATGAATAACTACGCCACTCTTTCACAAAATCTCCCTACAAAAACAAAATCCTGCGCAATCATCACGCGAATTTGTGAAACATCTGGGTTAAAGGGATGGCGGGTATGTTTTGATGCAAATGGAAGAATTTTATAGCAGCGGTGCAATCATCCATTGATTGATCGGACAGTTGTTGCCGAAGGGTTGTCCAGCGATCAATCCACCGGGCAAACGATAAGTTCCCAGCACACAGGACCAAATTCAAAGGCGTGCTGGTGCTGGTTTTGCTTGGGGGCCTGTCCCTCTGCGATGAGTATCTCGTGGCCACACCCCATGCAGCGGTAAATTCCCGCATCCGGCACGGCAGCGCCGTGAGGATATTTTTTATCAAACTTGATATGTTGGGATTGAATAAGAAAGCTTGCGTTTTGATAGTGCGCCATGATTGCTCAAAGTTGTGGTTGACATCAGCTACAGAAATAGAAAATTTAGTAAATTACCCAGCAACTGCAATATGACGGGTTTTAGTTGTGTTAAAAATTGGACTGAAGTACACTGGACTGAAGTACACGCGGGTGTTTGCACGCGTGATGGAGTACCGCTGAATCCGGCAGTTGGGTGGTGGAATGTGCGGTTTTTGGAGGCGTAGGGCAAGGAGCCACGAGGCGGAAGGGTTAAGCTGTCTGGATTAGCCAGTCAGCAGTCCGCCATCAGTCTTCTTGGGCCGGGGTGATCGTGTGCGCCACAATACCGCCAGCAGACTGCCCAGCAAAGAGTGCATCACCGCTGAAACCGCGCCCACAACGGGTGCCAGCGGCAGCAATGGAAAAGCCTGCTTGGCCAACACGATGGCTAACCCGGAGTTTTGCATGCCCACTTCAATGGAAATCGTGCGGGTGCTCTGTTGCTGGCAACCAAAGATCCGGGCAAAGTTATAACCGATCAGAAAACCGCCTCCATGCAACAGGGCAGCCGCAAGAATCAGTTGAAGGCCATGCTTCAGAACGGCTTCCGCATTGGCGGCAAGCACCACGGCACAGATAAAACACACACCCATCACCGATAATAGCGGTGCCACCGGCATCACGCGCATGACCAGGCGCGGCGCCCAGCGGTTGAGCAGGACGCCCAGGACGACCGGGATGATCACGACCTGGAAGGTTTGCTTGAACAGTAGCCAGGTATCGACGGGAACCATGGCCCCCACAAAAAGTTGGGTCAGCAGGGGTGTTAAAATGACGGCCGCCAACGTGGAGCACACTGTCATCACTACCGAAAGCGCCACGTCCGCACCTGCGATGTAGGTCACCAGATTCGAGGCCGTACCACCCGGACAACAGCCCACCAGGATCAGGCCGACGGCAAACTGGGGTGGCAGGTTCAGCGCATGAGCCACGCCCCAGGCCAATAGAGGCATGATTGAATATTGTGCTGCAAAGCCGATCGCCACGGCCTTGGGCATGCGGGCAATCCTGCGAAAATCCTCAAGGGTCAGCGTCAGCCCCATGCACAACATGATGAAGGCCAGAAGCAGCACCATCACCGGCCCCTGGTTCATGGCCGTCAACCAGTGCGGCCGGTACAGGGCTATCGCCCCGGAGAGGATCATCCAAAGCGGGAACAGAAGGGCCAATCGCTGCAGCATGGCGTTGAACTGACCCGCCTCAGACTTTTTCTAAAGTGGAACGTGAGAACAGAAGGGTGTGATGCTGTGCGTAGCGGCTGATCAACCGGGTGGAGTGCAAACCCGCTCCACTGGCCATCCCCCGCAGAGTGGAGAGGCATTCGGGATAATCGTGATCATGGACATGCGTACAGGCCTCTTCCAACTGATCCTGCGGCACCTTCGTCCATGCTTCACGCATGAATTTCAGATAGCCGTCGAGATAACTTTCCCGATCCTGATTTTCCTCGCGTACCACATCCACCAGGATCAGCCAGCCGTTTTCCGAAAGACAACGCCCGGCCGCATGGAAAAAGCGCGCCTTTTCATCGGGCATCAAGTGATGAATCGCAAATCCGGTAAAGATGACATCCCAGGTTTTTCCGGTCGACTCGACCGCTTCCAGAAGATCTCCACGGGTCAGAACGACCTGGCCGGGCAATTCCGCCAGATAGCCACGTGCCTCTGTCAGCGCCGCCTCGGACAAATCCACGCCTTCATACATCGCCGGGGCCACCTGCTTCAGGCAGGGAGCCAGGTAGCGCGCGTTGCCGCAACCGAGATCGAGCAGGTGATAGTGTCCCTGATCGCCGCGCAGCTTCAGAAGGTCCTCAACCTCCTTATAAATCTCCCGATGAAACATGTAATTGTATTCGGTGAGCAAATCATAGAGCGACCAGGAGCGAGTGAAGATGGCGGTGGTTTCGGCGGAAGTCATTGATTAAAAATTCAGGCTGGAGAGCGTTTAGGAATCCGCTAATTCACGCGCAAAAGGCATTGTGCAAGACAATAAATGTCAGCTACATCGCAATATGGCGAGCGGGAGAATGTATTATTCGTATGCCGAGAAAATTAGAAGAACGGTTATTTTTTACCGTTGTACCCGAGCCCACTTCGGGCTAATATAAATATCGTGTTTTTTCTTCCTGTGCAACGTTACGACAATTTACCTGAATTTTCCACTCGGTACTTCCTTATTCTGGACCTTGCCCTAATCTACCACCCTGAGGTGGCTGAGCGCCTTGGTAGTTCCCTGTATCCTTTTTCGATCCTTGCTTCGATTGCTGCTTTCCCGTTTTCGTCTCGTTTATTGCGTTGGATTTACTGGCAGGCTTCTTTTCGGTCGTTATTGGTTTCTGCTTGTATTCATCCTTGGGGTTTTGCGACTGCGCATGAACCGTACCGGAACCCAGAATCAGGGCATTAATAATGACAATCAATTTAAGTGTCTTTCTCATTGAGGTAAAAAGATAATTCATGGCAGCTCTCTGATGTAAGCACAGCGAAATTGCTGAACTAAAAGCCTACATGATGTTTGAAACATAAACCGTACGCTACCGCACGCCGCAGACATGCGGCAGCCTCAGGAATCGATCGGGTTTATCGTTGAATATGCTGTGCGTATGCTGGCAAGGGCTGCGTGGTCCGTCAGTAATTTGCATCAGCAAGGAAGCAAAGCCTGGCGATTTGTTGCTGCACTGGATGATGCGCGCGCCGGTCAATCTACACGTGGAACGTCTACTTGAGGAAGGCCGGCCGTCCCGCTCAGTGCCGGGAACCGGCCATCGCGACCGGCCTTGGAATAGAAGTTCCGACCCTCTTTGACTAAGTCTGAGCTTCTATACGAAGACTGTTAATGATTTTTGGTTGAATCCTTAATAGCTTCCTTAACATCTCCCACACCCTTTTGTGCTTTCCCGGCTACCTGTTTGACGAGCCCCTTGGCTTGCTGCTCTTTACTTCCCACCACTTTTCCGGTTTCTTCCTGTGCTTTTCCAGCAACGTCTTTTGCGGTCCCTTTGATCTGATCTTTGTTCATGATTTTAATTCCTATTAAAAGATTAAAAATCTCAACATTGCTTGCCCATTCTGTAAAGTGCCTCAATATTCTGGATATCAGAGTTATTTAGCGGTTACAGATCCTTAAGCGGCAAGAGTTGCCAGAATAATATGAATGTTGCAATTCGTACTGTGCGGTAAAGTACATATCATAGAGATAGCTCTGACAATTAAATACTATTAGAGGAAGGAAGCCCGCGCGGTTCGGATTAAAGACGCCAGAAGCTTTCGGAAAGAATCGAGGGGTGCGTTTAAGCCTCCTGGTCAAGTAGACGGTTCAGGAGTGGCGATTTTTTCTATGTGAGCTCGCGGACTCCGGCGAGAAATTCAAACACCCAGCTACGCAGGTTCTCGGTGCGATAGTCCCCCACCAGGCAAGCGGAAGTATGACTGCTTCCCACACGTGACCGCCCAGTCACGTTTTCACTTCGATTCTTCAAGTCCGGCAGGCTGCTAGCGGAATGGGTATTTCCGGCGCGCACTTAGCATCGGCTCTGGCTGGCTAACAAAGAATGAATCGCAGTTGCCATGTTCTCCAGCCCAACGGAGACATGTTCTGAAACATCTGAATTCAGCCACTCGATTCGAGCGGATTCCAATTCTCGTTCGAATGCATCTGGAAATGCGTTACGTTCGTATGGCGATGAAGCTTTTACCAAACAAGCAAGCAAAGCCAGTAATGCGAGATTCTCGCCCTTTAGTTCGCATATTTTCACGGTGGCTTCTTGCAAATCTTTCATTGGGGATTCCTGTGTGATTGGGAGTGATATGGAAATCACAGCTTATCACGCTGGAATCCCCGCGCCTTTTTTAAGTTGGGTATGTTTGTGAAATCGCATGATCCCGCAAACTTGGCGATTACTACCGCGCTGATGACGCGACGGGGATATTTGCTAAATTAAGGCGGCGCGGCATGGCGCCAACAAGGGATGCTATATGAAGCGTAGCAGGGTTTCGACGATCGACATCAATCAGGGCATCAGCCCACCTGTTTCCACCGCCGATCCTGCTACTTCTTCATAGTCTCGGTAAAGTCCCTTTACTCCACGACATTCAAGGAACCGGGGAGATGGATATTCTTGGGATGGAGTTGGCACCAAATGGTGAAGGCGCCGGCCTTGTTAGCTGTGAAAGCGACAGTCTTGGTCTCTCCCGCCTTAATGACTTCTTTGATCCCATAGTCGTCAATGGAAAATCCCTCGCTGATGGGAGATTTGTTCTCTATGGTAATCTTTACTGAAGCCCCTTTCTTGACAGTCAACGTCTCGGGTTCATTGAGAACATTGAAAGCACGAATGTTCTTGACTGTCACACCCTCGACGTTGAGCTCGGGAATATTGGTGTCATAAGCATTGATAATTACCTTAAATTTTTGTTCCGCTGCTTGGGCAGTCCCTATTAACAGCAACCCAGAAAC
>JBDSSX010000120.1:0-5760 GCA_039928555.1 Nitrosospira sp.
AAGTAGCGCTCGCCGTCCTTGGGTGTGCGGATTTCCCCTTCTATCGAATCTCCGGTATGCAGGTTGAAGCGCCTGATTTGACTGGGAGAGACATAGATGTCATCAGGGCCCGCCAGATAGGAAGTGTCTGGCGATCGCAGGAACCCGAAACCGTCCTGCAAGACTTCTAGCGTGCCTTCGCCAAAAATACTCTCTCCCTTTCGCGCCTGATTTTTTAGTAATGCGAAAATCAGATCCTGTTTCCGCAGACGGTTGGCGCCATCTATTTCATTGGCGATGGCCATTTCTACCAGTTCGGTGACGTGAAAGTTCTTGAGGTCGGATAAGTGCATGGACGGGATTCGTGGGTGGAAAAACAGGGGGCGTAAAGCGTCAGGAAACGTTGGGGAAAGGCGATGGGGTAGGGCAAGAATTAGAAGCGGTGATCCAATCGGGTTCCGCTTTACTTACTTTAGGAAGGCAATAATTATACAGGTTAGCCGGTTTAAATATGGCTGTCAATAAAAGCAGTCAATTGCGATTTGGATAGCGCGCCAACTTTGGTTGCCTCAATGTTGCCATTCTTGAACAGCATAAGCGTAGGGATACCCCGGATACCATATTTTGGCGGCGTAGCCTGATTCTCGTCAATATTGAGCTTTGCCACCTTGAGGCGCTCCCCATACTCTTTAGCAACTTCATCCAGAATGGGTGCGATCATCTTGCACGGGCCGCACCATTCCGCCCAATAGTCGACTAATACGGGCACGGCTGATTGTAATACTTCCGTTTCGAATGTTCCATCGGAGACGTAATGGATATGCTGGCTCATGGGGCTCTCGTTCAAAGGTTAATATATTCGGCTAATGACGTGCCGCAAGGCGGCGGTATTATTGATGCTATACGTCTGAACCGGTCAGAATGGATCTACAAGATAACAGAAACACAGAAACTGTATGCTGAAAATTACATGCTCTTACATGTTCCTATGCTAGCGAAAAAATGAGTGAAAGGGAAGTGCCCCATTATAATCAAGTTATGACCGGCAATACGCAATAAAAAAACACCTCTGCACCGCATATAGATCGCGTGGCGGGAAGCGGCCTATCATACTGAATCCGGCAGTTGAACGCTCATTTAGTAAGTTTAACACTATGACTCACAAAAACTTCTTATGGTTCCACCGGGATATCAGGCAATTTTCCCCCACGAATCCCGCAATGTTACCGTACGGTTGAACACCGGCTTGCCCGGTCCTGTGTCCTTGCGGTCAGCGATGAAGTAACCATGGCGCTCGAATTGGAAGCGGTCTTCCGGTTGAGACTGATTGAGCGAGGGTTCCACATACGCAGTGACAATTTTCTTTGAATGCGTATTGAGAGACGCCTTATAGTCTCCTCCTCCGGTGTCAGGATGGGCATGCGCAAAAAGACGGTCATAAACCCGTACTTCGGCCTGCTGCGCGTGTTTTGCCGACAGCCAGTGAATGTTACCTTTGACTTTGCGCTTTTCCGCTCCCGCCGTACCGCTTTTGGTATCGGGGTCATAGGTGCAGTGAATTTCAACGATTTCTCCATTGGCGTTCTTCACAACGTTAACGCATTTTACGATATAGGCGTAACGCAACCGTACTTCGACGCCGGGAGACAGACGGAAGTAGCCTTTGGAGGGCGTTTCCATGAAATCTCCGCATTCGATATAGATGATTTTTGATAGCGGCACGACACGCTTTCCCCAGTCAGGCTTCTGTGGATGATTGGGGGCGAAGCATTCCTCTTCGCCGTTTTCCGGATAGTTGTCGATAATGACCTTTAACGGTTCCAGAACGGCGATGCGTCGCGGCGCGCGTTCATTCAGATCTTCGCGCAGACAGTCTTCCAGCACACCCGCATCTATCCATGAATCGGCTTTGCTGACACCAATGCGCTCGGCGAAAAGACGTATGGATTCAGGTGTGTAGCCTCGACGTCGTACACCCGCCAGCGTATTCATGCGCGGATCATCCCAGCCATCGACGAGACCGTTTTCAACCAGTTCGATCAACTTGCGCTTGCTCATTACCGTATAGGTGAGATTCAGCCGCGCAAACTCGATTTGCTGCGGGTGGCATGGAACAACATCTTTCAGTTGATCCAGCACCCAGTCATAGAGCGGGCGGTGATCCTCGAATTCCAGCGTGCAAAGGGAGTGAGTGATTTTCTCCAGTGCATCGGAAATGCAATGCGTGTAATCGTACATCGGGTAGATGCACCATTTATCGCCAGTGCGGTGATGATGAGCGCGACGGATGCGGTAGATCACCGGGTCACGCAGATTGATGTTGGGAGAGGTCATGTCGATCTTGGCACGTAAAACGTGAGCGCCGTCGGCGAATTCCCCTGCTTTCATGCGGCGGAACAGGTCGAGATTCTCCGCAATGGCGCGTTCTCGATAGGGGCTATTCTTTCCAGTCTCGGTTAGCGTGCCACGCAGCGCGCGAATTTCCTCGGCAGCGAGGCTATCCACATAAGCTTGCCCCTGATTGATGAGATATTCCGCAAACTCGTAAAGTTTGTCGAAATAGTCGGAGGCATAATAGAGGTGTTTTCCCCAGTCGAAACCGAGCCATCTGACCGAATCGAGTATTGAGTCGACATATTCCTGCTCCTCTTTCTCGGGATTGGTGTCATCGAAGCGCAGATGGCATACGCCGTTATAATCATGCGCGAGACCAAAATTGAGGCAGATGCTCTTGGCATGGCCGATGTGCAGGTAGCCGTTCGGTTCGGGTGGGAAACGTGTTTCCACTCGTCCATTCCACTTGCCAGCGCGATTATCTTCTTCAATGATGTTGCGGATGAAATTGGAAGCGGGCGGCGTGGCGGGGATAGTTGCGGGATTATCTTTCAAGTCAGCCTCTCGGAATGTCAATATGCGTCAGACGAACTATTATAGTAGTAATCGTGTATCGAGAATCGCTGATAAGCCCCCCGTGCAGCACGTTGCCGGCAAACGCCGAACCTTCCAGAATTTTCTTAAGGTTAAGGACGTCG
This sequence comes from Nitrosospira sp., assembly GCA_039928555.1. Taxonomy (GTDB): domain Bacteria; phylum Pseudomonadota; class Gammaproteobacteria; order Burkholderiales; family Nitrosomonadaceae; genus Nitrosospira. The sequence goes on from JBDSSX010000120.1 coordinate 3,012, forward strand.
CTTCGAAAAAGATAATCCCATAAACCACGGTGGCACAGGCGAGGATATTTGCACTACACTGACTGTTATGAAGCCCCTTACCTTTTCCATTCTGCGCCTGTTGAGCGATGGCGAATTCCATTCCGGCGTGACCATTGCCCGGAGACTGGAAGTCTCGCGCGCCAGCATATCCAACGCGCTCCGCGACCTGGAAGAAGTTGGCGTGATCGTGCACAAGGTGCATGGCCGCGGTTATCGTCTGCCTGACCCGGTGCGCTGGCTGGAGCGCGACACTATTTTGAAATATCTTGGCAAGGAAGCGAATAATTTTAACCTTGAAGTACTGGATACCGTCGAATCCACCAGTAGCTTGTTACTGCAGAAAGCGGCGGCATTGAGCTCCAGCAATGTCGGTATTCATGTGATCGCAGCCGAATTGCAAACACGCGGCCGCGGGCGGCGCGGGCGGCAATGGCATTCCGGCCTGGGTGACGGTCTTGCTTTTTCCCTGCTATGGCGGTTTCAGCAGGGTGCAAGCTTTCTGTCGGGTTTGAGCCTGGCCGTTGGGGTCGCTATCATACGCGCGCTGGGGTCGGCAGGGATTAATGGCGCAGTACTTAAGTGGCCGAATGACGTAATGTTTAATTATTGCAAACTTGCGGGCACCCTGATCGAATTGCACGGAGACATGTTTGGCCCCACCGTTGCGGTGATCGGCGTCGGTATGAACCTGAAATTGCCGGATAACATACAGGCCCGTATCGACCAGGGTGCGACGGATGTATTTTCCATTACCGGTGAAATGCCTGACCGCAATAAATTGCTGGCTGTACTATTGATTGATCTTATAACGATGTTAAGAGAATTTGAGTATCGGGGCTTTGCCCCGTTCCAGAAAGAATGGATGAATCACCACGTATGCGAAAATAAACCTGTCACACTTAGCCTGCCCGATGGTTCAAGCCAGGAGGGTGTGGTGCATGGCATAGCGGCTGACGGATCGCTGCTGCTACAGACCGCGGCGGGAATTCGTGGCTACAGCAGCGGCGAGATCACGCTGTGCAGGATGACATAATATAAATCCGGCAGCCGGCCGTTTATTTTTCCACTTAACATTATGATCCATAAAGACTTTTTTTGCAACGTGACTTTTATTTTTTTGGCGAATTCGCTACAATCGCCGGATCTGGCATGACGGCTTCTTCACCCCTTCTGCTGATTGTTGATTCGGGCAACACCCAAGTCAAGTGGGGGCTGCATGATGGAAGCAACTGGCTGAAACAGGGCATGGTGGCGCAAACCGGAAGGGCGCTACTGGATCGGGAGTGGCAAGACCTGCGGGAGCCTGCGCATATCGTGGTATCCAACGTTGCCAGCGCACACACGAAGGCAGCTCTGTCTGAGCTGTTTTCTCGCTGGAGCGCAGAACCACAGTGGGTTGCCGCTGTTGCCTATCAGTGCGGCGTGCGCAATTACTACGCGGATCCCGCACAGCTCGGTAGCGACCGTTGGGCAGCGCTGGTTGCGGCATGGGAATTACAACGGCAGGGTTGTCTGGTGGTGGATGCCGGTACTGCCATGACCGTTGACGCGCTTTCTGATACAGGAGAATTTCTCGGCGGTATCATCACACCCGGAGTTGATATGATGCAAAAAGTATTGATAGAACACACGGCGTCGCTGAAACCCGAAGAGGGAACATTTTGCGATTATCCCGACAGCACCGCCGATGCCATATACAGCGGTGCGGTGCACGCGCTCGCAGGAGCGGTGGAGCGCATGGCTGCGTTACTCACCACCACCCTCGGTCATGCGCCTGACTGTATCCTTTGTGGCGGCGCGGCACAACAACTACAACCCCAACTTAACCTGAATGTCAGGGTGATTGATAATCTGGTGTTGGAAGGTCTGATATTGATTGCCCGGGAGAGTATGGAAAATACCGCTATAAGCACTATAAAATTAGATCCTTGAGTGCGGATGATGTAGTTAGAACTTTTTTTTGCCATTGCGACTGATCTGGAAATATATGTCTGTCTTTCAGCACACAACTTTTTATACCACTGTCAATCAACTGCGGCAGTTGCCGCCGCCGGATGGGGTGGAGATAGCCTTTGCCGGACGCTCCAATGCGGGTAAGTCCAGCGCTATCAACTCGCTCACCAATCGTGCCCGTCTTGCTTTCGTCAGCAAAACACCCGGACGTACCCAGCACATAAATTTCTTTCAGCTAGGGAGCGGTCGTTTCCTGGTTGATCTTCCCGGCTACGGTTATGCTAAAGTACCCGCTGAAATTCGCCAGCATTGGGAACATCTGCTCAGCACTTACCTCCAAACTCGCGAATCTCTCCACGGCATGGTACTGATCATGGACGTGCGGCATCCCTTGACTCCGCTTGACCGGCAGATGCTGGACTGGTTCGCGTCAACGGGGAAACCGGTGCATGTGCTGCTTACAAAGTCGGACAAGCTAAGCAGGCGGGAGGCCGCGAAAATACTCAAGGATGTACTGCTGTTTTTGCGCGAAACGTATCCGCAGTGCAGCGTACAATTATTTTCCAGCATGACCAGGGAAGGGGTCGAAGAAGCTACTGCCTTGCTCGGCACGTGGTTTGGATTGAATGCAAGTTTGATTCAGGAATTAAATTCTGCGCAAAGTCAGAAAAATCCGAAAATAAAAAACCCCCGGTTAAAGGGGAATAAAACCGGGGGCAAACTACCTTAATAGGGATTAAGGTACCCGCTCAGGGAGGAAAAGCGGGAGACAATC
>JBDSSX010000121.1:0-4262 GCA_039928555.1 Nitrosospira sp.
ATTTTCCAAACGATAAGTTTTTTGCGTGTCCCATACTAAAAAGCCGCCTGTTTCTGGCGGCTTTTTTACTTGTTGCTTATAATCCTGAATTCGACGGTTGTCCGCTTATTTCTCAGCTCGGCGCTGCGGCCCGCAAAGACTTTTTGCATCACCTGATCTTCACCGTTATGGTGGGTTCGTTACGCGGCGAATTTAGCCTGGATTTTCATAAATTCGCGTAATGATTGCGCAGGATATTGTTTTTTAGGGGGGGGTTTTGAAAGAGCGGCGTAGTCATTCATACCCGCGACTGAAAAAAATTTCCATACGAAACAAAGGATCAGCGAGGATGCGCGTCAATTAATGAAACATTCGGGTTAGGATAATCGATCGACCGGTTGCGTTTTCCCTGCAAGGTACTCGGCTACTATTTATGAGAAATGCTGATGGAGAATCCTGTTCTTCGCATAAAAACCTGGAGATTTTATGCTTAAGGTTGGTATCGTAGGTGGAACCGGTTATACCGGTGTAGAGTTGCTGCGCATTTTGTCGCAGCATCCCGAGGTGAGCATACACGCCATCACCTCACGCAAAGAGGCTGGGTTGGCTGTAGCCGAGTTGTTTCCCAGCTTGCGCGGACGGGTACCGCTTAAATTTTGTGATCCGGCCGAAGCGGAGCTCGACAAGTGCACCATCGTGTTCTTTGCGACGCCTAACGGTATCGCCATGCAGCAAGTCAGATCGCTGCTCGACGCGGGGGTACGGGTGATCGATCTCGCCGCGGATTTTCGTATCGAGGACATAGCGGTATGGGAAAAATGGTATGGGATGGCCCATGCCTGCCCTGATCTGGTGGCGGAAGCTGTTTATGGCTTGCCCGAAATCAATCGTGACAAAATCAAAGGTGCGCGGCTCATAGCAAATCCTGGCTGTTATCCCACTGCGGTACAACTGGGATTCCTGCCCTTGATCGAAGCCGGTATTGTAGATTTGGAACATCTCGTTGCCGATGCCAAATCCGGTGTCTCCGGCGCGGGACGCAATGCGGCAGTGCATACATTATTTGCCGAAGCTTCTGACAATTTCAAGGCCTATGGGGTGCCCGGACACCGGCACCTGCCTGAAATAAAACAGGGATTGTCTCGTATGGCGGGAGGCCCGGTCGGACTGACATTCGTCCCGCACCTCACTCCCATGATCCGGGGCATTCACGCGACGCTATATGGCAGGCTTAACAAGGATGCCGATTTACAGGCGATATACGAAAAACGCTACGCCGATGAACCATTTGTTGATGTGCTTCCGGCAGGTGCTCATCCCGAAACCCGGTCAGTGCGAGGTTCGAATCTCTGCCGCATCGCAGTTCATCGTCCGCAAGGGGGTAACACAGCGGTGATATTGTCGGTAACGGACAATCTCGTCAAGGGGGCTGCGGGACAGGCTGTGCAGAACATGAACCTTATGCTCGGTTTTCCGGAAACCCTTGCTATCGATCATGCCCCGCTGCTGCCCTAACCGCTTGTCCAGCTTGAAGAATCGAAGCGGAAAAGTGACGGGCCGAAGACAGATTTCGATGATTTTGAAGGCCGATAGCTGTTCTATTGGCCGAAAAGGCGGCGGGATATGCACCGGCCAGACGCTTGCGCAGCCGATTTCCTTTAAGTCCGGCGGACTGTTAGTATTTTCCATACCTCGGTGTCCCGCTGTCATAACAGCGTAAACTGACGGCCATGATCAAATCGCCTAAAAGAAAATCTGGCATTTTTGCGCCGAAAGTGGCGATACGTCCACACAGGCCGGAATATTTGCGCTGGCTGGCTATCGGCTTCTTTACCGCACTCGCATTGGCGTTGTCCTTAGGCATGTACGATGCCGGGCGTCAGTTTGCGGGTTTTGATAAAAATGAGATAAATCATGAATTGGATCGGCTATCACGATTGAATAATCGTCTGGAGAAGGAAAACAGCGAGCTACGTATGAAAGTGGCTGGGCTTGAGCGCCAGTTGCAGATGGACGCAGCCGCACGTGAAGATATTACCAAGCACGTCAAAACCCTGGAAGATGAAAACATTCGTTTGAAAGAAGATGTCGCATTTTTCCAGAATCTTGGATCAGTCACTGGAAAAACAGAACAACGCGTTTCGATTAATCATTTAAAGCTGGCGCGTGGACAGTTACTCGGAGAATATCGTTACAGTCTGCTGCTGGTTCAGGGTGGGCAACGCACCAAAGATTTTCAGGGTAATCTGGAGTTCGCTGTCAATTTCCGGCAGAATGGTGAAAAAATGGTCACGCCTCTTGCCAACGAAAGCCCATCAAACACGTTTGACGTTAACTTCAAGTTTTACCAGCGGGTGGAGAGAAGTTTCCGGATGCCGCCAGATGCTATAGTAGAAAGCATACAAGTGAAAGTATTTGAAAAAGGTATTGCGCAGGCAAGGCTAACGCAGACTGTTGATCTGTCTTTGTGAAGGAGAGGAAATGTTTGGAAAAAAAACAGCCACGCCCCAAAATCAGATTGATTCGCTAATCGGTGCGGGAACCCGTATCGACGGCAATATCAATTTCAGCGGAGGGTTGCGCGTAGACGGTCATATTACAGGAAACATTACCGCGGTGGGCGACAAGCCCAGCACCTTGGTGCTGAGCGATCAGGCAATCATTGAGGGAAAAATTCAGGTTTCTCACGCGGTTATTAATGGCACCGTGTCCGGCGCCATACACGGAAGCGAGTATGTGGAATTGCAGCCCAAGGCCAGAATCTCTGGAGATGTATATTACAAAGCCATGGAGATACAGCTTGGCGCATCGATTGACGGCATGCTCCATCATCTGGATAATGCGCAACTTGAAAATAAGGTGGTGGCATTGATACCCGCCTCCCATGGTGATTGACGTTTGTCTGATGGCAGAGCATGATTTTGCCCCCTAGTTAATTTTTAAGCGGAAAATTCAAAATGAACGCTGCAGTTGGGGAAAATTCAGTCGTAGAAATGCAAGCCCCATTGATCTTTACCGATAATGCGGCAAGTAAAGTCAGGGAGTTGATTGAAGAAGAAGGGAATAATGATCTCAAGCTGAGAGTATTCGTCGCGGGTGGAGGCTGCTCCGGTTTTAAATACGGCTTCACTTTTGACGAACTGATAGGTGAAGACGATATGGTAATGGAAAAGAATGGTGTAAAACTGCTGGTCGATGCTATGAGTTTTCAGTACTTGGCCGGGGCCGAAATCGACTATCAGGAAAACGCTGAAGGTGCCCAATTTGTTATCAAGAATCCAGGCGCAGCCAGCACCTGTGGTTGCGGATCTTCATTCTCCGTTTAACTACCAGGACGGTTTTATTTAGAAAAGCGGAAGCTGCAGCTTCCGTTTTTATTTGTAGCAGAATCATAGTGCTAATCAGCAAATGAGCGGTCAACTGCCGGATTTAGGTTCAACCTGGATAGATTGCACCGAGCAGGCGGGCGCCGCGCGCGCCGGTTACCGCGGGAAGACTGGCGGGAACTCCCAAAATGACCTGCCTCGCTAGCCAGGAAAAGGCAAATGCCTCCAGCCAATCGGCGTCAACGCCGACACTGTCTGTCAATTCCACCTTCCTGTCAGGTAGTGCTATTCGTAATCGTGCAACGAGTGCCGTATTACGCGCGCCCCCCCCACACAGATAGATTTCCGTGGCATCCGGAAAGTAAGTAAGCGCTGCCTCGGCAATTCCCATTACCGTTAACTGCAGCAAAGTTGCCTGAACGTCCGCCGGCTTCTCGTCTCCAGATAGATAGCCCTCAAGCCAAGCCAGATTGAATAATTCCCTACCTGTGCTTTTCGGTGGAGCAAGAGAAAAAAATTGAAGCGCCAGAAGCTTCTCAAGCAGTTCTGGGATTACTCCGCCAGATTCAGCCCACGCGCCGTTCTTATCGTATGGCTTGCCGGTATGACGCAAACACCATGCGTCCATCATTATATTACCGGGGCCGCAGTCGAATCCGGTAACCTCTCCATTGGGCATGAGGCTGGTGAGATTGGAGATTCCACCAATATTGGTAATGACGCGATGAACTTGTGAATCTTTGAACAAAATTTGATGGAATGCCGGAACCAGAGGAGCGCCTTGACCGCCCGCCGCTATATCACGACTCCTGAAGTCCGCCACCACGGTGATGCCCGTGAGTTCGACCAGCAATGCGGGGTTGCATAGCTGAATGGTATAGCCTCTCCCCGATTCGGGGCAGTGGCGCACAGTCTGGCCGTGACAGCCAATGGCGGTTACCTCCTGGGGTTTTATGC
>JBDSSX010000122.1:0-3194 GCA_039928555.1 Nitrosospira sp.
CCATTTGGTATCACATTTACACTGTTTGATTACAGGTCAGCGGCTTTCAGACAAAAAATGCTTAGCCACTACCAGTTAAATGGCCGGAAGCTTGGGACGAATATTGAAAAAATTCCGGGCAATAAAAAAAACGATGCGACCATATTGTTGAAGAAAAGCGCCTGATTGGCGAAACGCTGTATCTCGGCTTGACACCCGTTATGCTACCCTCAGGAAGCTGTACCATAACCGGAAGACTCTAATGAGCCACTATCCCTCCATACCTGCCATGCCGGCAATATTCGTAGAGCACGGCAATCCCATGAATGCACTTTCCAACAACGCCTATACTGCGGCATGGTCGGCTTTGGGTGCTGCGCTTCCCAGACCCAAAGCTATCCTTTGCATATCGGCACATTGGTATATGCGGCAAACAGCCGTCACGGCGATGGCGAAACCACGCACTATCCATGACTTCGGTGGATTTCCTCCGGAACTTCATCGAGTCCAGTATCCCGCACCAGGCTCCCCAAAACTTGCCGCGGAAGTTGCTGATCTGCTCATGCCAGCCGTGGTTACGATGGATATCAGTTGGGGTCTGGATCATGGGACCTGGTCCGTTCTCATGCACATGTTCCCCAATGCCGATATTCCAGTCGTTCAACTAAGTATCGATGAAACCCGGGAAGCGGTCTGGCACTACGATATCGCCCGGCGCCTGGCACCATTGCGCGAGAAGGGAGTGCTTATTCTGGGGAGTGGAAATATCGTGCACAATCTCCACACCTACTCATGGGGAAACCGCACTGTTGAACCGTACGATTGGGCACTTCGATTCGAAAATGTAGTGCGGAAAGCGTTAGGTTCAAGCAACTCAGGTGATTTCGAGCCGCTTATCGAGTATGAAAAGCTGGGGCAGGATGCGAGACTGTCCGCCCCGACGCCGGATCATTATTTGCCGCTGCTCTATATCCTCGCGCAGCATCAAAAAGGTGAAAAAATAGATTTCCCGGCGGAAGGATTTGACGGCGGCTCAATTTCCATGCTGGCGGCGAGGATAAGCTGACGAGACAAATATCTGACTTTTAGAGACTTTTAGAGACTTTTAGGAACTTTTAGGAACTTTTAAGGACTTTTATGGCCTTTTAAAACCTCAAAGACCTCCATAATGGTAAGCTGCTGTTTTACCGTGTTGACTGGCGCGCTCGCGTATTGCGTCTTCATACTCGGCAAATATATTACGCTCAATTGTCTCGTGTCGTGCCCCATGCATTGCCTCCAGCAGTGCATGCGCACCCAACTGGGCCGATTGTATCGCCAGCTCGATCCCCATGCCGCTGAGAGGATCCGGCGCATAAGCCGCATCACCGACAGCAATCCAGCCATCCCCGGCCGCCTTGCCGAACGCACGCGCCCCAGCCATGCGTCCGGCTATGCGTTGATCGAGCGCAGCGTCCAGACCTCCCGGCAGCAAAGGAGCAAGCAGGCGCGTGCGAAGAAGCTCCCCGAAAAAATACTCCCGCAAGGATGCGCGCCGCCGTTTGATCTCATCACGGCCGATGCAGAAGCCGGCAAAATGACCCCCATCTCCGGCGGGTAACGCATACCACCAGCCGTTATCCGTGGATTCGACGTAGAGCGTATGATCCGGCGCACCGGACAGTGAACTTAATGACGCCATCAACGCAATCCGCGATGACTCGGCCACCGGCGACTGATCAAAAAAGCGCGCTGCCGCGCGGCCGGTCGCAAGAACAAGGAAACGGGCGCTTACCGGATCGCATTCGGCTTCGCCCAGGCGTAGGGAGAGCTGCCATTGATCATTGCGGCGCTCGATACTTACAACTTTAGTGCTGGTCGTGACTGACACCCCCGCGGCGCTTGCCAGGCTGCGCAATGCCCGGTCCAGAACTACACGTTCCACCGCCACACCGGCACCCCACGGATTAAACATCGCGTTCGATGTGACGGGTTCGGGTGTACCCCACAGCGATATCGTTTCGTGGACTTCTATGGCCCCTATCCCTAGGGCGGCTTGCCGGAAAAAGCCGGGGCTATACTGTTCGATAAGGCGGCGCGCACGGCCGGATACGAGTTCGATACCGCCTATACTGTAGCCGTCCCAATGTACAAGACTAACGCGCGCGCCACCCCGAGCGAGAGAGAGCGCGCATATCGCACCGGCCGGCCCGCCTCCGACGATAACGACATCCATATTCTGTCTACTCACTCACCAACCCACCGGCTAAAGCCGGTGGGTTGGAATTACGGACTGAAAGTCCGGATACGCGTCGGCTGAACGACGCGTCTTAATCGGGTTCCATTTTGAAATCATCGTTCGACCTCGGTTCAAAGTGATGCTCCAAATACTGCTTGATCATCTCTTCCGCCATCTGCCCCACTGTGGCACAAAAATACCCCCTCGCCCAAAATGTCTCCCCCAATACTTTTTCTTCAGGTGTGCAAACTCTTCAAACAGCTTGTTCGATGTGCGCCCCTTGAGCCGCCTCATGATCTCGCTTGGCGCTATCGTCGGCGGACAACTCACCAAAATATGCACGTGATCCTTACTCACCACGCCTTTCACTATCCTGATCTCAAAGGCTTCGCATGTCTCTCGTACCCGTTCTCGAACTCGCTCCGCCACCTCTCCTGTCAGCACCTTGTACCGGTACTTCGTTACCCATACAAAATGGTACCCAATTTGAAAAATAGTATGACTACCGTATCTGTAATCCATGCCACACCTCCACCTCGTGCAGCATATTATCGCAGCTAAAGCTGACCGGCTAAAGCCGGTGGTTTAAACCTTGGGGTGGAAAATTAAATCACTTTGGGTCATGTTCTAGCCCCCTTGACGCGAGGCGTATTTAACTTTATTGGTGGAACAAGCTATGGTTCTTAGTTTCTTGGTGGCTAAAGATGAGGATTTCGGAAACCAGATTCCGGAACACGGGAACGCTTTGAGAAAAAATAAGCATGTTTAACAATAGCGTGTGGGTGATAAAAAAACGGCGGGCGTTCATTCCTGAAGATCCATTCGAAGTCTTGATCAATGGCGAATCAATGGGAAGAACAAAGCTCCTCACCTTTGCGAAACGCGTGCCCAATACAGATTGCTTCCCTCAGGTTCTTGTCCTCTACTCTTCCGGGTATCTGCGGCTCAAAGCCGGGGCTGATCCAACGCCGCCGCTGCCGTTCGGTCAGAGTCTTGT